>BNVZ01000168.1 GCA_025998475.1 Endomicrobiia bacterium
ATGGCGTGATAGTTGGCAAGGCATATTATGAGGGAAAGGTGGATTTAGAGCGATGCTTAAAAAGAGGATAATTCCTTGTTTGGATATTGCAAATGGAAAGGTTGTAAAAGGCGTTAATTTTGTAGATTTAGTTGATGTTGGTGATCCTGTTGAAGTTGCAAAGCGATACGAACAGCAATGTGCTGATGAGGTTGTATTTCTTGATATTACCGCTACATACGAAAATCGTGATATTATCTATGATTTAATCAGACGGGCAGCAGGAGAACTTTCCATTCCACTTGCCATCGGAGGCGGAATTCGCACGGTTGATGATTTTCGCAAAATTCTATCTTGCGGAGCAGATAAAGTGACAATAAATTCGTCTGCAGTTGCCAATCCAAATTTAATCCGCAAGGCAAGTGAGGAATTTGGTAAACAATGCGTTGTCGTAGCAATTGATGGTAAGTTGCTTGACAACCAATACAAAGTTTTTGTTGAAGGTGGACGCAAGAACACAGGGCTAGATTTAGTCGAATGGGCGAAGAAATGCGAAACCTTAGGGGCCGGGGAAATTCTTCTCACCTCTATGGATGGAGACGGTACGCAAAATGGCTACGACATCACAATGACAAATGCGGTTTGCAATAGCGTAAATATTCCGGTAATTGCAAGCGGTGGATGTGGGAGCGTAGATGATATTATCGATGTTTTCAGGAAAACTAACTGCGACGCAGCATTAGTAGCAAGTCTCTTCCACTATGCAATGGCAACAGTAAGTGATGTAAAAATTCAAATGGAAAGGAGTGATATACCATGCAGAATATTGATGGACTAATTCCCGCTATCGTACAAGATTGGTACACAGGCAAGGTATTGATGCTTGCCTATGTTAATCAAGAAAGCTACGACTATATGCTTAAAAATGGTGAAACTTGCTTTTGGTCACGCTCACGTCAAATATTATGGCGCAAGGGTGAAACTTCTGGCAACGTGCAAAAAATTAAAAATATGGCGTTTGACTGTGATAGCGATACGTTGCTAATTCAAGTGGAGCAAACCGGAACAGGCGCTTGCCACACAGGAAGCTACAGTTGTTTTGGTGTTAACGCGAGCGAATATGAGATTTTAGATGAGATTTACAATCAGATAATTGACCGAAAAAATAATCCAAAAGAAAAGTCATACACCAACTATCTTTTAGAAAAAGGTATTGACAAAATTTGCAAGAAAGTTGGTGAAGAGTCGAGCGAAGTCATTATAGCTGCAAAGAATGAAAATAAAAATGATTTGATTGATGAGATTGTTGATTTGGCATATCACTTAGAAGTTTTGATGTTTATCAGCGGTATAACGCCAAAAGATATACGCGCTAAATTCGCTAAGCGACACACAAAAGAGGGCAATTTGAAAATTGCAAATGAAAAGGGTGGTTTTTAATGCTTGATTTGCACATGCACTCTAATTGTTCCGATGGCACAGATACCCCAACAGAACTACTGAGAAAATGCGAGCAACATGGGATTGAGTATGTTTCTATAACTGATCACGATAATTGTAACGCATACAATGATGTGGCTAATTGGGATAAAGTCTTTTCAGGTAAAATAATAACAGGAATAGAGTTGCAAGCATATTTCAAGGGATTATCTATTGAAATCTTGGGGTACGGTTTTAACGTTGCAAAAATGCAGAAATTAACCAAAGACTTATATTTACCATTTGATGTTGTCAATAACGAAGAGTTGAAACGCTTATATGACATTTGTAAGAACATAGGTATGACATTTGAGTACGACGTAATTGAAAAATATCAAAAGAGTGGTATTTATTATGCAACTGAATACCTACATAACGAGATAAAAAAAAGCAAATACAACAGGCAGTTTATCCCAGATAACGAAAGCTTAAGATTGGAGTCAATTTTTTTTAAACGCCATATTTCTAATCCAAACAGTTTGTTTTATATAAATGAAAGTGACTTAATTCCATCTGCCAAAAAAATTATTGAGATTATTCATAATGCTGGAGGGTTGGCATTTATTGCGCATGTTTTTCAGTATGAGGAAAATGCGCTCGACGTACTGAGTGGATTGGCTGATTTTGTCGATGGTGTGGAATGTTTTTACTCCTCTTTTAAAAATGAACAAACGGAATTTTTGTTAAAATTTTGTAATGGAAAAGAATTATTTGTATCTGGTGGCAGCGACTACCACGGCAGCAAACGTCCTGAAA
>BNVZ01000169.1 GCA_025998475.1 Endomicrobiia bacterium
GGAGAAATCAATGAAAAAGAAAAAAGTAATAAGTGCAATTGTTTTGTTTGGGTTTTTTATGTTTAAGTTCATGCGATAAAAAGAACGCTTCCTTGTAAACAGAAGAACTGCTACTCCAGAGAAAATAAAAGAAATAGAAGAAAGAGAAAGAGCAAAAACTGCACCAACTCCAGTTAACCCTCCAAATCCAACTCTAGTTATCCCTCCAGCTCCAACCCTTCAAGAACTCGTCAATGCCATCCCCGGCCTCTCCGACAAAGTCCGCTGCCGCCTCATCAATGCCCTCTCTGACCCCGACCTCTTCCCCAACGACTGCCTCGTCGACCTCTTCAAAGCCCTCTGTGACTCCAGCATCTCCAACGAAGCCCGCATCAGCTTCATCAAAACCCTCTCTGACTCCAACCTCTCCAACTACGCCCGCTTCATCTTCATTAGTGCCCTCTTTGACCCCAGCATCTCCGACGACGACCGCATCAGCTTCATCAAAACCCTCTCTGACTCCAACCTCTCCAACGACTGCCGCCTCAGCTTCATCAACAAAGTCCTCTATAACCCCAGCCCAATCTCCAACATCGACCGCCGCCGCATCCTCATTAAAGTCCTCTCTGACCCCGGCTTCTCCAACGACCGCCGCCTCAACTTCATCAAAGCCCTCTCTGGCTCCAACATCTCCAACAACGACCGCTTCAACTTCATCAGAACCCTCTCTGACCCTGACCTCTCCAACGACCGCCTCAGCTTCATCAAAACCCTCTCTGACCCTGACCTCTCCGACAACGCCCGCTGCCGCTTCATCAAAGCCCTCTCTGACCCCGGCCACCTCCTCCCCGACGCCCGCCGCCGCAGCCTCATCAAAACCCTCTCTGACTCCAACCTCCCCGACGACGCCCGCCGCCGCTTCATCTATACCCTCTTTGACTCTAACTTCATCATCTCCACCTCCATCGACGCCCGCCGCCGCTTCATCAATGCCCTCTTTGATCCCAGCATCCCCAACGAAGTCCGCCTCAACTTCATCAATGCCCTCTCTGACTCCAACCTCCCCGACGACCGCCGACGTCGCCTCATCAATGCCCTCTCTAGCCCCAACCTCCCCGACGACCGCCGCCGCAACCTCATCAACGATCCCTCTGGCATTTCCCTCCAAGATTTGTAAAAATTATGTTTATTACTTTTAATATTTCGGACGAGGTAACTCTATCTACATAATGATGATCACTTTTAACGATTAACTCAAGTATTTTCGCGTCTTCAACTACACAATCTATTAATAAAACATGTAATAGACCTCTTAATAACTAACATATAAAAG
The DNA here is from genome assembly GCA_025998475.1 of Endomicrobiia bacterium. Lineage (GTDB taxonomy): Bacteria > Elusimicrobiota > Endomicrobiia > Endomicrobiales > Endomicrobiaceae > Endomicrobiellum. Next base: position 1,313 of record BNVZ01000169.1, read on the forward strand.
TACAATAGAAGTACTATGAAACAGAAAAAGAAGGCAGGCGTGTCAGATAGAATGGGTTTAGTATTAATGGGAGTAAAGAAAGCATTTGATAAAACAAAGGATAGTCGGGAGTAAGAAAAGATAGGGCAAGTAGGTGAGCAAAGAGAAAATTGAGTATAGAGAAGATGGTAAAGATGATGTTTTAGTACTTTAGGGCAATATAGGACGTATTATTAGACCTGAGACAGTTACAATGTCAGCAAAAGTTGTGGATATAGACATAGGGTATTAGGACATAATTATCGTAGGAGACAGTTACAATGTCAGCAAAAGTTGTGGATATAGACATAGAGTATGCACAAGAAGTATTAATGAGTAGTGGGGAATCACTAGATGGGAATAGGTATTGATAAACAAAGCGCTAGAAGTAGAAGTAGAAGTGATTATGCTAGAGATTGATACAAAGACCTAAAAAAACAGCGAAGTGGTTTAGCGAAAAGAATAATAGACATACAATAACCGTTGGTAGTAGTTAAATCAAAAGTGGTTTAGCGAAAAGAATAATAGACATACAATAGACCTCTTGCATAACTAATATATAAAAGTACAATAAGAAGTACTATGAAACAGAAAAAGAAAGCAAGCGGGTCAGATGGAATGGGTTTAGGCGATTAATGGGAGTAAAGAAAGGGACGTTTGACAAAACAGTAAGGATAGCAAGGAGTAAGAAAAGAAAAGGAGGAAGGCAGGAGGAGCAAAGAGAAAATTGAGTATAGAGAAGATGGTAAAGATGATGTTTTAGTACTTTAGGGCAATATAGGACGTATTATTAGACCTGAGACAGTTACAATGTCAGTGAAAGTTGTGCATATAGGACTAAAAGCACGTAGAAGAAGTATTAATAA
>BNVZ01000170.1 GCA_025998475.1 Endomicrobiia bacterium
TAATAATGCTAACGTTGTGGTAATCTGTTTGTTTCTTAAACTACGCTTGAGCTGTGACAAAACGATGATGTCTTGATGGCTTAGGCTTTGTTATTGGGTTTGAGCTTAAATTTGTGAACTCGAGCTACTTGAGCTTGGAACCACTTGAGCTTGAAGATGAACTTAAACTCGAGCTACTTGAGCTTGACGGGGTTTGACCTAAATCCACAACCCATACATTGAAACCATTATCGGAGCTGTCTTTTTTAAACACTAAATTACGTATACATCTAGGACCACCTGCTGCCCGATTAAGTATGTTACCAACAGTCCTATCTGACTGCCTGAGTCATTGGTTTTTTGACGCATATATAGTATGAACCAATTGGTATGAAAACGTTAGGCGGGGTGCTCCATGCATTTGGATATGCAAAATAGGACGACAATTGAAACCTATAGGAGTCCACGACTGTGTAGTAGCAGTTCTTGCCATTAGTGCTAGTATACAGTTTCATGGTAGTATAATTTTTGGTGTAATGGGTGGTGGCGTTGGATTTGAACTTGAACCGTTTGAGCTTAAAGATGAGCTTGAACTCAAGCTACTTGAGCTTGAGCTCGAACTATTTGAACTTGAACTGCTCAAATCGGTGTTGCCGTTATTGGTGTCATTGTCATTGTTGGCGTTACTGTGTTGGTTGTTGTTTTAGTGTCGTTGCCATTGTTGGTGGTGTTGGTTGTTGTTGGTGTAACTTTTGCTCTTTTTCTTTCTTCTTCTTTTTCTTCTTCTTTCCTTTTCTTTTCTGCCTCTTGGTCTGCTGTCCTTTTATTTTCTGCTTCTACTCTTTCTGCTTCTACTCTTTCTGCTTTTTTTATTTCTTCTATTTTCTCTGGAGTAGCAGTCCTTCTGTTTACAAGAAAAGCATCCTTTTTATCGCAAGAACTTAAAACCAAAAAACCAAGTAAGATAAGTGAAATTGACAATCTTATTTTTTTCATGTCTACCTCTAGATATTTACCTTTTTTTATGTCTATCCCCTGACATAGATATTTACTGCGTATTGTATATGGTATCTCTGAAAGCATTTTTCATTTTTATCATTTTTTTGCTTGGTTTTTAAACTAGCTATAAAAAGTAACACAGTACCTAAAAATTCTATTACGTTTTTGTCGTTTAAGCTTGTAGTACTTTAAGGATAGTTTTAAGATAAAAACACACAGAGGGGGGAATGATATATCGTTAGCATATTAACGTGGATAAACCACTACCCCGAAGGTATACTAAAATAAAGGGGGAATGATATATCGTTAGCATATTGACATAGATAAACCACTACCCCGAAGGTATATTTAAGACATTATCATAAAATAAATTAGAATGGAGGACAGCTAATGGAATAAAATGGAGAGCAGTCTAATGGAAGAAGATCTAAAGTTCTCGTTGTATCGCAAAGATTACGCAAAAGATTACACATAGGATCGATATATTTAAATGACTCTACAACATTATTTTGCTCAAGCGTTGAAAGGTCAAAAGATTCAAGGTTGTTGATAGAACCTAAGTTATACAAGACTATACTTACAGAGTCTAAACGTTTTAGTAGGTTACTTCGCTGCTATCAGATGTAGCAAATCATGAGGCAATAAGGATACATGCTGGTAACACTTACGTTGACTCTATGAGTTTGTATTCTTCTTGTTGGCCATCTCGTATAGAAACTCTAACTCTTCTGATCGCTTCTTTTTTAGCTTTGGGACGTAACGCTGAGGCCATTTCAACGATGACGGAGGTGGCTCTGACGAGGGTGTCGATTTGCTCATCATTGATATCTTGGTGGGCGGTGAGGGTGTCGATGCCGCGGCGATAATTGCTGTCGTAGGCGACGGAATAGCGGCTGGCGTCGCTGACGCGGCCCTCGGCGGCGTCAGCGTTTGTACAGGCGGCGGTGGCGTCGGTAGCGGCGAAAGTAAGGATATACATTTGGGCGGCTTTGGCGGCGTAGCAGGCGGCTTTGGCGGCTCCGAAAGCGATGCTGGCTTTGGCGATGGCGATGGTCTCGTCGTGGCAAGAGATGGCTTCGTTGAGGATGACGGTGGCTTCGATGGTGTCGGCGATGGCGTCGTCGTTGGGGTTGAAGACGTCTTCGGTGGCAGTGGTGTTGGCGACGGCACAGTAGTTGCTGGGAATGTTGGTGCCGAAAGGCACGGCATCGACCGCA
>BNVZ01000171.1 GCA_025998475.1 Endomicrobiia bacterium
CAGCCAACCCTTCCCCTTCTCCCTCCATTTCATCAGTCTGAGTTGACCCATCTGAGCTACCTGCACCATGCCCACCTGCAGAAGCTTTTTGCTCCTCCAACTTTTGATTCTCTTCCTTTAGTCTTTCATTTTCTTTCTTTGCCTTATCTGCTTCTGCCTTTACCTCGACCAACTCCACTTTTTTAGTTTCAACAAGCTTTTTCAACTCTACATTTTCTCTTTCTTTCTTCTCTGCCATTTGTTTTAGAGCAGTAGTCCCCCATCCACCCGTAGCTAGTTTCGATAAACGGAATTGCAACTCCTCAATAACTTGTCTTGTCTGTTTTTCTTGTTCTTCCTGATCTTTAATAGCTCTTTTTAACTTAGTCTTATTTTCGTCGGATTCTTCTGTAACCCTAGCCAACTCCTTCCGTAACCCCGATATATCCTTTTCCATTCTTACCTGAACTTCCCGCTGCTCCTCAGTGTTTTTATTTGCTTTCTCAGCTTCTTCATTTGCCCTAGCAGCTTCTTCCTTTGCCTGTTGTGCTTGTGCTTCCATATCTTCAATATCTCTTTTTAACTTAGCCTTTTCTTCCTCTGATTTTTCTAAAACCCTATCCAACTCCTTCCGTAACCCCGATATATCCTCTTCCATTCTTACCTGAACTTCCCGCTGCTCCTCAGTGTTTTTATTTGCTTTCTCAGCTTCTTCATTTGCCCTAGCAGCTTCTTCCTTTGCCTGTTGTGCTTGTGCTTCCTTATCTTCAATAGCTCTTTTTAACTTAGCCTTATTTTCCTCTGATTCTTCTGTAACCCTAGCCAACTCCTTCCGTAACCCCGATATATCCTTTTCCATTCTTGCCTGAACTTCCCGCTCCTCAGCATTTTTCCTTGCCTTCTCAGCTTCTTCCTTTGCCTGTTGTGCTTGTGCTTCCTGATCTTTAATAATTCTTATTAACTTAGCTGTGTCTTCCTCTGATTTTTCTTCAACCCTCTCCAACTGCTCCTTCAACTCCTCTATATGTGCTTGCATTCTATTTTTCACCTTCTGAAACTCTTTAAGCTCAATATTTTGCTCCACAGCCTTATTTCTCTCTTCCATATCTTTCTCTTCAGCTTCTTGTTGTTTCTGTATGGCTCCACGCCTTAAATTCTCAGTATGAGTAATACGATCCGCAGTATCCTGCACAGCTTTATCCAAACTGGCTAACTTTTCAGACAGTTCAATCCAACACTTTTTAAGTTCTTGTATTTCTTCTGCTGTATGTTTCGCTAACTGATCCAGCTCCTCCTGCTTTGCATTCTTATCATTATTATTAGCACTATCAACCTCCTTCTTTTTGGCCTTCATATTTTCATTAATATTTTCTATAGCCTTAGCTATACCATCAAGCTTTTCCTTGGTTTCACACTTATTTTCTTTCAGACCTTCTAGCTCATCACTAAGTCTAATCTTTTCCTTATTTAAATTCTCAATCCTTTCTGTCTCACGATTAGCATCTCTATCATACCTTTTCGTCCTAGTCCTAATAGCATCTACCTCAATCGCCTCTAAAAACTCAGTTCCAAGAGGAGCTCTAACATTTTCAACATCCCTCATCATCATCTCAAACTCTTCTATCCTCTGCCTCGCCACATCACGTTTATTAATAACATCATCACGATCATTACTCACGCTCTCATGTTTCTGCTTAAAATCATTTGCCCTCCTCTTAGCCTCATTTGATTTTTCAGTCACCCCTTCTAACTCCTTTGACAATTCTTTACACTTTGACTCTAAAGTCTCACAACTCTTCTTAGCCCTATCAGCATTTCCTTGTTTTATTTGAGTTGGGTTTATTCTACTAGTCGCTTCTTGTTTTGTTTGAGCGGTGTTAGTATTTAAGTTATTACTAGCCGAGTTTTTCCACTTATCCAATTCCTTTGAAATATTATTCAATCTGGTTCTTTCCTCATTCAAAGCTGCCGTTGTTTCATTAAGTCTTCTCTCAATCTCAAGTCTTTCGCTTTCAATACTATTGACAACATCCGATAACTTTGTACACGCATCATTCAGGGCTTCAACCTCACGAGTCTTGCGATCAACCTCACAAGTCAGGTCTTCACACTCCTTAATAATCTTATTCCTTTCCTGTTCCATATTACCCTGATTAACCTCAATTTCAGTCAACTCGTCTGACACTGCCTTTTTAGCATCTGCATCACACAC
>BNVZ01000172.1 GCA_025998475.1 Endomicrobiia bacterium
TGTCCTTAATCGGATGCGGGTTCAAATCCCGCCCTCAGCATTCATTTGTGGCCATATTTTGAAAATACTGATAAGATAATAATTTTAGTAGCTTTTGTAGATTATAGATATCGATGGTTTAAAGCTAACAACTTCTATTTTGAAGTATTGACAAGATGAATAGTTTTTGGCTAGAGTAGCTTTTGTAGATTATAGATGTCGATGGTTTAAAGCTAGCAACTTCTAACAACCTTAAATAAATTTATTTAAACATCAAAAATTTATAAAGACGATGTTACCTATGTCAAAGGAGACATTAAATCTGTTTTAAACATAAAAAAATTTATAAAGACGATGTTACCTATGTCAAAGGAAACATTGTGAAAAAAACAAAAGCTACAAGCAAAAAAAGGAGTATAACGATGAAACTAAAAGCAATATTTGAGCGTATTTGTTGCATTTAGTCTTGCTTTAAGCTCATGCGATAAAAAGAACGCGAGCCTTGTAAACAGAAGGACTGCTACTCCAGAGAAAATAAGAGAAGTAGAAGAAAGAAAAAGAGCAAAAGAAAAAGTAGAAGCAGCAGAAGCAGAAGCAAAACGACTAGCAAAAGAACAAGAAGACAAACGAGTAGCAGACGCTAAAGCAGCAAAAGAAAGAGAAGAAGAAGCAGAAGCAAAACGACTAGCAAAAGAACAAGAAGACAAACGAGTAGCAGACGCTAAAGCAGCAAAAGAAAGAGAAGAAGAAGCAGAAGCAATACGACTAGCAAAAGAACAAGAAGACAAACGAGTAGCAGACGCTAAAGCAGCAAAAGAAAGAGAAGAAGAAGCAGAAATACAAAGATTGTTACCTGCAGCGGATTTTGAAATAATAGAAAGATCATCAGAAGCAGCAGAAAGAGAAAGAAATGCAGAAAGAAAAAAATTAGCAAAAGAAAAAAGAGATACAGAAAGAGAAGGAAAAACAAAAAAAGAAATAAAAAAATTAGCAAAAGAAAAAAGAGGACAAAAAGCAGAAAGGAAAAGATTGGGAGTACCAAGATCGACATCGCAATCATCGTCTATCTCGTCAAGCTCTTCATCATCGCCACCATCGTCTATCTCGTCAAGCTCTTCATCATCGCAACCATCGTCTAGCTCGTCAAGCTCTTCATCATCGCAACCATCGTCTATCTCGTCAAGCTCTTCACACGGATCTTATGTTGGGTATAAACGGTATAAAAGTGCCGTGAGAAGAACCGTGCGACAATCGTCTATCTCGTCAAGCTCTTCATCATCGCAACCATCGTCTAGCTCATCAAGCTCTTCATCATCGCAACCATCGTCTAGCTCATCAAGCTCTTCATCATCGCAACCATCGTCTATCTCGTCAAGCTCTTCATCAACGTCGTCATCGTCACCATCCTCATCAGACTTGTCATCTTCACTGTCCTTACAAGATCTGGAAATGCTGAGAAAAGAGCAGAAAAAAGCGTGGGAAGAGCGGGAAGGAGAGCGGGGAGAAACGCGCGAAGGAGAGCGGAAAGAAGAGCTGGAAAAAAAGCATGAAAAGTGGAACAAAGAGCAGGCTAAGCTGGAAGCTCTGTGTGAAGAAGAACGTAAAAAAAAGAAAGAAGAAGAAGCGTTGATGATAAAAACAAAGGGAATATATTATAACTCAGACTACTCCTCCCTATGGAAAAAAAGATATGGGGGAAAATTGGCCATATTGCAAAATATGTCTATAGCAAATCAAGAAAGTTTTATTAGAGAAGAAATAAGAAAAGAAAAATACGGTACTTCTATTCTTAACATAAAATTTACTGGAGCGCATTTTTGGTACAAATCGCCCAGCGATCTATATATTCCCGGAGATTGTGGTTTGTATGCTGCAAGAAGACTTTTACATCATGCAGGACAACTTGGGTATGTTGATAAAAATTTATGGGACAAATACTCAGATCAAGAATTTCGAGATATGCTTACCGATCGATTAGTTGGTGCCAATAAAGCCGGCAAGGAATTTTTGTACGCAAAAGATGCTACTATTGGCTACCAGACAAGAATGTGTGATAATATGCCGCTTGAGAGTTGTAGAAGACGATTTGAATATTTAGATTTTTTTGAGATTCAAATATTACTGCGTACTCTAGGAGTACCCCATGAATA
>BNVZ01000173.1 GCA_025998475.1 Endomicrobiia bacterium
ACCTCTGCAAATTATGATTTGACACGATATGATAAAAATATATTTGATAATATATTATACATTACATTATATATCATATTATAAATATGTTATATTATACGTTATGTTATATGCTATATCATAAAATGCTACTGTATTATATATTACATTAACAGTTATTATTATGCATTATATTATATATCATCTTATATGTTATATCATAAATATGTTATACTATATGCTGAATCATAAAAATACTACTATGTTATACATCATATTATAAAATATGTTATATCATACATAACATTATGTATCATATCATAAATATGTTATATTATATACTATATCACAAAACAAAGGGTTGGTATGCCACAAGACATAATAGCAGTAGTAAATCAAAAGGGCGGGGTTGGCAAAAGCACAACGGCACATGCCCTAGGAATAGGGCTTGCTAACAAAGGGTTTAGAGTACTTTTTATTGATTTAGATGGACAGGGTAATTTAAGCTATATGCTTAATGCAGATATGCAAAAAAGTTCTGTTTTGGATGTATTGACCCGTAAAGCAAAAATAAATGATGTTTTGCAGCATTGTCAAAGAGCAGATTTAATCCCGTCAAGCCCAATGCTTGCCGGGGCAGATAACATCATAACAGCTACAGGCAAAGAATATAGACTAAAAGAGGTGTTAGAGAGTATAATAAGCGAATATGATTATATTATCATAGACACTCCTCCATCACTAGGAATACTTGTAATAAACGCTTTAACGCTAGCTTATAGCGCAATAATTACCGCACAAGCAGATATTTTCTCATTACAGGGGATATCGCAGGTAAATGAAACGATAAATACTGTAAAGCAGTATTGTAATAATGCATTAAAGATAGGAGGGATATTGCTTACTAGATTTAACGAACGAGCGCTCATCAGCCGTGATATTGCAGATACCTTGCGTAAAATTGCAAGTCAACTAAAGACTAAATTATACAAAGCAACAATTAGGGAAAACATAGCAATAAAAGAGGCTCAAAGCGCTAGGCAAGATATTTACGCTTATGCACCTAATAGTAATGGCGCGCGTGACTATCAAGAGTTTGTTGACGAATACATATCACAATCACAAGGAGTAATAAATGAAAGACTTTAAACAAGCAGCTGCTGCACAGTTTATAAGCTTGACACACAATGACAAACAGGAAGTAGAAAAGCACAGAGAAGAACTTATGATAGAAAAGAATCAGGAAGTAGAAAAGCACAGAGAAGAACTTATGATAGAAAAGAAAGCGATAGTAGAAACAAAAACAAAGCACTTAAGCTTACTAATTAAGCCCAGCACTTATGCTGCATTAAAAGCACAAAGCAAAAACAAGGATTTGAGTATAAATGAGATAGCAAACCAAGTCCTTGAGTATTATGCAAATAGGTAAAAGACGCAGTTGATGGCAAAAGAGTAAAAAGATGCGGTAATGAGGGTTTGACAAATAGCGACGTTTTAAAACAAAACTTTAATAGTAGGGTGTCTTATGAAAATACCTAAAATCTATCTTGAAACAACAATATTTAACTTTCCTTTTGCGAATGATGCCCCGCAGTATAAAGCGGATACTCTAAAGCTTTTTAGTGAAATACGTCTCCGACGGTTTGAGTCTTTTGCCTCGGAGTATGTTTTAGAAGAACTAAATAAGACAACGGATGAAAACAAGCGAGATCGTATGAAGGCGCTAATATCAGAGTACAACGTCAAAACACTATCAGCAAGTGACGAAACTAGCCGACTTGCTAATATCTATGTACAAAATGGTATTATTCCCAATCGCTTTGCTACAGACGCCCTACATATAGCAAGTGCAACAGTAAATGATATTGACTTTATTGTGAGCCTCAATTTTATGCACATTGTGAAACATAAGACAATTATAGAAACAGAAATTATAAACGCTAAAGAAGGTTACAAGAGGATATTTATTCACACACCAGCGGAGGTTATAAATTATGACATCTAACAATGAAATACGCCAATCAAAAGCAATGCAGGAAATAGATGCTATACGCTTGCAAATACACAATGAAACACGTGGCCTGACAATAGCGCAATACAATGCTCTTGTCCACAAAGAAGCACAGGCTTTTC
>BNVZ01000174.1 GCA_025998475.1 Endomicrobiia bacterium
AAACTTATTTCTTATTGTCAAACATCCTACGCCGACTAGTCTAATAAACTAAATCTACTTTGTCAAGTCCTTGTAGTATTCCGTAACATATTAGACTTCTTGCAACATATTTGGACTTTTGTCAAACTGTCAAACCCAAACAAAGACAAAAGGATTCTACATTATGAAACTATACTTGTCAAATCTTTGTGGAATCTTATTAACATATTGGACTTCTTGCAACATATTTGGACTTTTGTTAAACAAACAAAGACAGTGGGTTAGTAGAGAGGAAAAAATAATATGCCTTTTAATGCTCAAGAAAAATGGGATAGAAAATTCACAGGGTAAGTGAGAAAAACAATTCTGATGGCAGAATATAGCAGAGCATATGGATAAAGACCTGATGATATATGTCTAGGCCTAGAGCAATGCATAACTAGAAGATGACAAAACTGTTATACCTAATGCTGACATGGACTGGAATAACCAAAAGATATTAAAACTAGGTGAAGGTACATCATATAATGACGCTATCAATTTAAGGCAGCTGGTGATTGGGAACAATCTTCTATTCCAAACAGGCTATGGTCATTACAGTATAATGGCTATGTTCAATAGAACTCCCACACAAATTGATCTAAGCCATCAATTTACTGGTATGCGTATATTTATTAAATTTCCAGTTGGTATTATTAGAGCAATTGACTCTGTAAAGAACAGTACAACTGGTAAAATTATAAAATCTATAATTTAAATGGTTTCACGCAGACAGATATTATATTAAATACTCCCGATATTATAAGAGAATTAATTTTTATAGAACAACTACTCCAACAGACGAAGGTCATTTCCGTTTAGTTGACATGTATAACAATACTGCATTTGAAGATTTATCTAATTTTTCAGAGTTATCATCATCAGCAATAAAAGACTATGTAACCGCATTAAACTTTTCAGTAGCATCCGATTTTCATGGAGTTTTCTATAAAACTGCAAAGAACATATCTACAATTACAGGCAAAAAGCAAATTACTGCTACTAAATCTGGATCTTTAGATATTACATTGAATTTTAAAGATTTTTCAGACCAAGCTTTTAGTGGATTTTCCAATACAAAATATTGCTTTCTGTATAGCTTTGATACAGATAAAGAGTATAAGGTTAGTATTACTGCACGTGATATCGATAAAGTTATTTTGAATAAGATCCCCTACATAGAGCCGAACAAATTGGAGTTAACTTTACAGCCATAGGCAAGGTAATATAACTATGGCTTTAAAAGGTATCTACTGGGATAGGATGTATATAGTTGGTCTGCACAAGCTCAGAATGAACAAAAAATTATAGCTGAACGTATATTATGCTGATACCGATGATATATGCCTCCAAGGCCTAGCAAAACCTTTGACGCAAACAGCACAACATGGTCTGCCTGTAGATAATATGAACTTTGATGGTCATAAAATTATAAATCTCAAAAAAGCTACAGATAAAAATGATGCCGCGGCTTTAAGTAATTTAATAATGTCTAATTATTATCTAGACCAAAGTACTGCTGATGATAATATACTTACTTGAGTTCCCATTTCCAATTGAAAATATTAAGATTTTAATGGCATGCGTTTATTTATTCTTTGCTCAAGAGCTAATAGTGGCGGATTAGCTGTAATGTCATTTAAAATAAATGGAGAAAATTTTTGAAACTGTAATACTTAGTGCTAGTACTGGTTTGTGCGACTTACAAGCTGGCGTAATAAAGGCTGGTTGTATACGCGAGTTTGTTGGTTATTTGTATCAAGAATCCATTGATCTTGCTCCTAGACTTGTGTTTTATTTAAAAGATTTCCCTAACGAATTATATCAAGCTAGAGCAGATTTTAGTAATGTGACAACTGTATTAGGAAAGTTAGAAAACTACATAGTAGCTTCAGATATTGTGCAAGATACAACTGATAGCAGCATTACATATACAGGAACGTTATATAAAAACGGATTACTTATAATTTCTTGTTATAGGGATAAAATACCTGCAGATCAACTAGCTGTCTCATCTATAACGTTTAATTTTACAAATTCATTTGGATCTGTATTTAAATTTAATACATATACAGTACAA
>BNVZ01000175.1 GCA_025998475.1 Endomicrobiia bacterium
TGTCATCTCTGGCTTCGACCGTGCCGACCGCACCCACCTCATCAATGTCCTCTCTGACTTCAACCTCCGCCCCGTCTACCGCAAAAACCTCATCAACCTCCTCTTTGACCTCGACACCACCGCCACCCGCACCCACCTCATCACCTTTCTCTCTGGCTTCGACACCACAGACGAACGCGACCATCTCATCGACGTCTTATATTATCTCGATTGCGCCACCCGCACCCACCTTACCAAAGTCCTCGCTGGCCTCGACACCACCGACGACCCCCTCCGCAACTGCTGCGTCACCGCTATCTTTGACCTCAACCTTACCAGTTACGAATGTGCCGCCCTCATCAGAGTCCTCTTTGACCTCGGTGGTCCCTACCACCTTGCCCGCACCGACCTCATCAATGTCCTCTTAGGCCTCGACACCAACAATGAACGCGTCCGCCTCATCAAAGCCCTCTCATGCCTCAACCTCACCACCGCCACATGCGCCAATCTCATCACCGTACTCTCTGATCTCGACGCCACCACCGACGACCGCACCCACCTCATCAATGTCATCATCTCTGGCTTCGACGACCGCACCCACCTCATCTATGACCCCGATCGCGCCACCTGCACCCACCTCATCAATGTCATCTCTGACTTCAATCGTGCCGACCGCACCCACCTCATCAACGTCCTCTCTGGTCTCAACTTCGGCCCCAACGACCGCATCAACCTCATCAGAGTCCTCTTTGACCTCGACACCACCGACGTCCGCACCCACCTCATTACTGTCCTTTATGACCTCGATCGCAATGATCGCAATATCGGCACCCACCTCATCGATGTCCTCTATCGCCTCAACAACAACCCCGACGCCCGCCTCGATCTCATCAACGTCCTCACTGACCTCAACAACAACCCCGACGCCCGCTTCCTCAGGTTCATCATCGTCGTCCTCGCTGACCTCAACAACAACCCCGCAGCCCGCCTCAAGCTCATCAAAGTCCTCTCTGACATCGACACCGTCAACAACCCCGACGACCGCATCAACCTCATCAACACACTCTTCAGTCTTTCCTACACTGACTGCGTCGCCCTCATCAATAAAGTACTACAGCAACAACAAGAACAATCAACAACGCATAAAAAAGACGAAGTGAAAGAAAAAGAAAAGGAAGGTGAAGAAAAGAAGAAGAAAGGTGAAGACAAAGAAGAAGAAGAAAAAGAAAGCAAAGTACTAGAAATAGATTGACCATCTCTACGGGCTCATCAAAAAACTCCCCGAAAACACCGATGACATGCTCACTCCATCGCCGCCATCACCGCCACCGTCGCTAAAATAGCCCAAATCTTTGCCGACAAAGCTAGAAAGTGAGCTAAAGAACTTAACAGCTAGTTCAATCAGTTCTTCATCGAGCAGTTCGAGCAGATAAAGTTCAAGTTTGAGAGCTTGAGCGATACAGATACATATACAGACCAGTGCAATAGTGACATGGATCAAGTGACACAGATACAGACTAGTTGTGATATTTGTTAAAAATATGCGTAGAGAGGGATGAGAAAACTATAGGGTTTTTTAAGTTAGTAGTGGTACAATAAAAATGTGCAAAGCTTTGTGCGGAGATTCATTTTTTTTTCGTGTCATTTTACATGATATGACGCCAAAACTTGACACAAGCCGTGGAAAGTTGTAGAACGTTCTTCTAGTGCTAGTTGTTGAACTTGCGGTGCTATAAGCCTACTACGTCAAAAAAAACTAAGACAGAAGAAACATTATGACAAAAACAAAATTATTAATTTCATCCTCAAGAACTAAGACAGAGAAAACATTATGACAAAAACAAAATTATTAAATTCATCTTCATTTATTTTACTTGGTTTTTTGGTTTTAAGTTCTTGCGATAAAAAGAACGCGAGGCTTGTAAACAGAAGGACTGCTGCTTCAGAGAAAATAGAAGAAGCAAAGAAAAGGAGAGAAGACGAAGAACGTAAAAGAAAAGAAGAAGAAAGATTAGCAAATATAAACGCAGCACCAGAACCAGAACCAGACAAAGACCCAATAGCAGAACCAGAGAGAAGGTATGTACCATGAAGATTTGAA
>BNVZ01000176.1 GCA_025998475.1 Endomicrobiia bacterium
CTAAAAAGCTGACAAAAGAAGATAAGGAGTTAAATAGAAAGATTTATCAGATGATTATAGTAGAAAACATTAAAGTATTTGTTAAAAGGTTCAAAATAGTATAAGATAGCTATAGACCGCAAAAGACCCTTTGGACTGCGATTTAACTCAGGGTTTCAGGTATTTGTAATTCTAAAATTTAATACTCAAAGTTGCACAAGAGGGCTAATATAAAAACTAATTCAGAAATCAAAACAGATACTTATTTCTATATAGGAGAATGTATGAAAATAACAAAGTATTTAAGCAAGCTGGTAGAAAAAAGAACGAGGAATGTATTAGCAATAATAGTAATGTTTGCTTGCACTAGCATTTGTTTTGGGAAGACAGCAATAACACTTGGCCCTGATGTTATTCATGAACAGAAAGTTGCTGGTAATTCTGATAGATTGGATGGAACCAAGAATAATACACGACGTAACAGATTTACGCAATACCCAAGCGAATGTACTTTAATTGTCAATCAAGGAGCAATAGTTGGAGAGGCAAGCGGTGCTTATATTGATGATAATAATAGTGCTGTTAGATCAATGAAAGGCAACAAAATTATCGTACACGGAGGCAATTTTAGTGGTCGTGACATTAATGGCGCCTGTTCTCTCTCAAGAAGAAATGCTGTTGACGTTAATGGTAATACAGTTGAAATTAATGCAGGAGAGGGGATAGGGAGTGTTTTTGGCGGATATACATTAAATGGAACAGTTTCTGGTAATGAAGTATTTATAAAAAACGATGTGACAATTGGCGGAAGTGTTGATGGCGGTTGTGTTGACGGTGACGGAAATGCAAATAATAATAAAGTTACAATTAATGGTGGAAGGATTGAAGGAGATGTTTTTGGCGGTTGTGTTCGCGGTGACGGAGATGCAAAAAAGAATATAGTTACAATTAATGACGGAAGGATTAAAGAATTTGTTTATGGCGGTTATGTTCAAGTTAACGGAGACGCAGAAGATAATGAGGTTACAATCACCAGCGCAACTGTTGGCGAAAATGTTTGTGGCGGTTTTGTTCTCGGTGACGGAGACGCAGAAAAGAATAAGGTTGCAATCACCAGCACAACTGTTGGCGGAAATGTTTATGGCGGTGGTGTTGGCGGTGACGGAGACGCGAAAAATAATGAGGTTACAATTACCAGCGCAACTGTTGACAAAGATGTTCCTGGTGGTTTTGTTATCGGTAACGGAAACGCAAATAATAATAAAGTTACAATTAATGGCGGAAGGATTGGAGGAGATGTTTTTGGCGGTTTTGTTAAGGGCAATGACAAAGGCAATGCCACTGGTAACATAGTAACTATCTCAGGGACCCCGGAATTTGGAGACAACACAAATCTGCGCGTGCTGTGCGGAGGCAT
This sequence comes from Endomicrobiia bacterium, assembly GCA_025998475.1. Lineage (GTDB taxonomy): Bacteria > Elusimicrobiota > Endomicrobiia > Endomicrobiales > Endomicrobiaceae > Endomicrobiellum. The sequence continues at coordinate 1,397 of BNVZ01000176.1, forward strand.
TTGCGCTAACGATAGATTCGACGCATTTACAGGCAACACATTGGTTATTAAAGAAACAAAGGCAATTACAGTAAGAGGAATAAGTAATTTTGAAAATTATGAATTTTACTTGCCGCAAGATTTAAAGGCCCAAGAGCCAATTTTGATAGCAAGGGATGGCGGTTGCAGTTGGAATAAAGGCACCGTCAACTACTCTGACCCCTGCCCCCTAAAACTCTCAAAAACCAACATAACCATATACCCTAAGGAAGCAATAATAGAAAAAGGAACAAAATACACATTGATATGCAGTCTGCAAGGATTTGACGAGATAAGCAAAGAGTGTAAGCCTAAAAGCACTGGCCCAGTAGTATATGAATGGGATTTAGAAATAGTTGACAACAAAGATTTGGCAACAACAAAAGACTTAGTAGTCACATTAGCACAAAAGAGCATAGCCCCTGCAACAGAAGCACTATGCAAAGGACATGGAACAGGAATTTTACTGGCAAACGATGGACTGGACTGTATATTAAAGACTATGGAAGAGTCGGAAAGATTGCTTGGCAAGCACAAAAAGCATGTAGAAGCATTTGCTGGGGGAAGTCTAGGTAAGTTAAGCTACAAAACAGAC
>BNVZ01000177.1 GCA_025998475.1 Endomicrobiia bacterium
ATATTTAGCGTTGTAATAGTAATTCAAATAACAAAAGAAATTTTGTAACGCTGCAAACATAGAGTTTGAGCAAGAACAATTACAGCTCTTCAATTTCCTCCGCTGATACCGCGCGTCTTGCTGTGCGGAGGTTTGTTATTTGAAATTAAATTAGGAGTGAAAAAATGCCAAATGTAAGAAATCAAGAAGCCGTAAAGAGTTTAGCTGGAAAGTTTAAAGTTATGAAGGGGTTGATATTAACAGAATATCATGGTCTTACAGTTGAGGAAATTTCAGAGCTTCGCTCTAAACTTCGCTTGTTGGACAGCGAGTATACCGTTGTTAAGAATACTTTAAGTGAAATAGCTCTTAAAGAAGCAGGTATTGAGGCAGGTGAAAATTTTTCGGGACCTATAGCTCTTGTTATTGAGAATGGAGATATAGTGTCTCCGGCAAAAGTTGTTGTAGATTTTGCCAAAACGCATGCTAAGTTAAAATTAAGAGCGGGATTTTTAGAAGGTAAATTTGTGGATGCCGCAGTTATTGAACAGTTGTCAGCCCTTCCCTCAAGGGAAGTTTTACTTGCAAAAATGTTGGGTAGCATGAATGCTCCAATAGTTGGTTTTGTAAATGTGTTAGCGGCAAATATCAGAGGTTTGGTGACGGTGTTAAGTGCAATCTCAAAAAAGCAAGCAGCATAGTACTCGTCTTTTGAGTTTTTGTGTCACAAAGATCTTATTCATTTACGTTGGATCCACGATTAAGACATTCGAAGATGACAAGCTGGGGGGTCTATAGTTAGGTCTTAAGTTAGGTCTTAGTCAAGCTGTTACGGCAAAAACACATGAAAAGTATTTTACGGCGAGGGATAGCCTATAATCACCATGGGCATTATTCTGGTTTTGGTGTTAAGATCACAAAAATCCTTGTTTAGCAATATAAAATTTCAAAAACGTGCCAAAAATACAAAAGGCAGAAATTATCACGGGTAAACATCAAAGAATTTTTAGTGCCATGACCAAAACTAGAACAATGCCATCACCCTGCACTCTCCCGCAAGTGGTGAGGGAGTAACTGGTGACGACAACTGATAAAAACGTGTATCTTTCATGCGTTTGTCGTGGGTCAAGCTGTCATTTTCATGAGAATGGGAATCTACGTTAAGTATTAAACGGAATGGATCTCCGATTTCTTGGATGACAACTAAGTTTTTGTGTGAACATATCCTGTAGCCAAATCGCTTGAAGTTGTACCGTAAAGAATAAAGAAGATATATAAAGGCTCATCCATTAAGCTACGATAGGGTACAACTTCAAGCGATTTGGCTACAGGTAGCGTAGGTTATAATAAAAGAGAAGTTAATAATGGGAGGATAGTAAATGGCAGAATTATCAAAGGACCAGTTAATTGGAGCAATTTCTTCGTTGTCGGTTATCGAACTTTCAGAGCTTGTAAAAGCGCTAGAGGAAAAATTTGGTGTGTCAGCAGCAGCTCCTGTGACAGTTGCAGCAGCAGCTCCGACGGTAGGCGGAGCTGCAATAGTTGAAGAAAAGACAGAGTTCAATGTTGTTCTTGCAGCAGTTGGCGCAAGCAAAATCAATGTTATTAAGGTTGTAAGAGAAGTTACTGGTCTTGGGCTTAAAGAAGCAAAAGATTTAGTAGACACAGCTCCTAAAACGGTAAAAGAAAACGTTGCAACAGCTGAAGCTGAAGAAATCAAGAAAAAGCTTACAGAAGCAGGCGCGATTGTTGAACTTAAGTAGACCTGAAAAATCGTGCATTCATATGAAATAGGCGCATAGCTAGCTTGTGCGTAGTTCCAAGTTCAATGAGCCGCAAAATCAGATGTAATTTTGGAAATAATAGGTAAAACATAAGACGCTTAACGCTATAAAAAGGGTTTGCATTTATACATGTTTAAGGAAAGATGAAATTAATAGCCTGTAATATGTGGTTTGCCGTTTTAAAAAAACTAGTTTTGATTGATAACATATCCACAGGCACTTGCAGATATAGAAATGTCAACT
>BNVZ01000178.1 GCA_025998475.1 Endomicrobiia bacterium
ATTTGAATTACTATTACAACGCTAAATATTACCAAATATAGCTTTTCTTATGCTTTTAGGCGTTACACAAAATGATAGTGTATCTTATATGCACTATGCTGTCTGCTTTTTCGAGCGTTTCCATAGCTTAATTGTACTACTTTAAGCGGTTTGCTCATGGCTTGCTTGGGGGGCGATAGTTTAACGGTTAACATAACAGATACTTCCTGCTTGCACAGACATGATATACATAAATTTGCTAAATATTCCGACAAAGTATCAACATTGTAAGTATCATAGAAACCTATAAAACGATACATATTAGAGATCCTGTAGGCATAAAAGCAATTTGTTAGAATACACTCTCTTGTTGACACTGCTGTAAAGAATGGACAAAAGTGTGTTGGAACTTTATTGGAGTTAGCTGTTGCCATGAGTAGTTACAAAGATTTATAAGGGTGATATCATTGCATCAAAGAAGACGCCGTGAATAAATAAAACTACAGGCAAAAAAAGTAATGCAGCTCGTTTATTTAAAAACCTGTTGCCTGTCGTTGTTTTAGTTCGTTTGTCTTTGTTTGACAAAAGTCCAATCAGTATGTTATAAGATTCCACACAAATACATGAAGTCTTATATTTTATGCTACAACTAGGAGGTTGTAAAGATGAAACTTAGACATCACCAGCGCAGAAGGCACAGATCACAAAAAGTAATAATTGCAATTGTTTTATTTGCTCTTACCTTAAGCTCATGTATGAGTTATCATAAAAAAACTATGAATGAGAGCGAAAGTAACTTGACTCCAACTACAACTTCAACTTCAAATCCAGTTTCAGCCTCAGCTATAACTACAGCTCCAACTTCAAAGCCAACTCCAACTTCAACTACAACTCCAACTTCAACTCTAAATCTAACCGATCTCGATGCTCTTGTCAACGCTCTCCCTGCCAACCGTCTCTATCCCGATGCTAAACCTAAACCCATCCTAGCCACTGCCGTCAAAGCTATAAAGCACGCCGACGCTGTTGCCGACCACTCCACTCCCGCTGACAAGACCGCCCTCGACACCGCCAAAAACTACACCTCCGCTGCCCGCACCACCTATGATGCCGCCATCGAAGCTGCCCAAGCCGCCCACGACGCCGCCGACGACACCAAAAACCGTCACGACCTCCTCAAACCCGAATTCGACACCGCCCGCGCCGCCTCCGACGCCTCCAGCCGCGCTAATGAGGCCCGCGCCAAAGCCAACGCCGAACTCCACGGCGACACCAGCTACTCCTATGGCCCCGATAAAGATCTCATCCAAGCCGACAACGAGGCTCGCGTCCGCGCCCAAGCCGCCCTCGATGCCGCCCGCACCGCCATCGCCGCTCACGAAGCTGCTATAATTAATACCTTCGCCGCTGCAATTGCCCTCGTCGCCGCCGAATCTGCAGAACGTATCGTCGCCAAAGTTGTCGGCATCACTCCTAACGACCGTTACCTCAACCCCGGTGTCGTCACCAACGTCCTTGCCGTTGTCGCCAAAGTCGCCACCGACGACCGCGCCTACGCCACCCGTGCCCGCAACGCCGCCCGTATAAAGGGTGGTGTCTTTGCAGCCATCATCGGCGCCCTCACCCACCTCGTCAACGTCTCAAAAAGCGACTGTTTCAATCCCTTAATCGGCGTTGGGCTTGTCCTCGCCACCTCTGCCACCACCTACGTCATCATACACTCCGCCGCCGCTACCGAAGTCCACAACGCCTACTACGACGCCCGCGTATCGAGTGCTTTTGCCGACGTCACTGCCAAACTTGTTGAAAAAATCGGAGACTTAGAGGCTTTTTACAACAAAATCAAAAAAGTCTAGGGGGTATTAATTAGGCCTCTTAATAACTAACATATAAAAGTACAATAGAAGTACTATGAAACAGAAAAAGAAAGCATGTGGGTCGGGTGGAATGGGTTTAGTATTAATGGGAGTAAAGAAAGCATTTGATAAAACAAAGGAT
>BNVZ01000179.1 GCA_025998475.1 Endomicrobiia bacterium
AAGCTCGAAGATATACGTTGTAAACAGGCTGATGTTGAGAAAAAATATGATATGGCAGTGGCTAATAGACAGGAGCTTGCTAAGACTAAAATTAAAGCTAGGGAAAATCTTAAGGAAAACGACGTACTTTTATCTAATGCAAAAAAACCATATAAGGCATCTTTAAAAACGTTTAATGATTCTAAAGCATTTCCTTTAGCTGCAGCAATTATCCAAAAAGAAGTTGATAAGAATAATGCAAATCTTGAGAATTTTAAATCAAAGGGAAAGGATTTATTAGCGAAATTGGAATTGGAGATAGTAAAATTGGACAAAGCTGGAATAAAAGAACAAGCACTTAAACAGATATCTGAAGGATTGAACAATGATGCGGTTCAAGCTAGTGCTAAGCTTGATGCAGCTAAAGAGAATATAAAAAAGACTAATCGGGATAGTAATCTTTATCAAAACACTATTAATAGAGCAATAAACAATCTCACTGTTAAAGATGTTGAGAGAGTTATGTTAAATGTTCATGACACTAAAATGATAAATAATTATAGTGAAATTATTCTCCAAGGCAATACCATTGGTAATTTGGCTATAAAAAATCGTGAACTTGTTATGGAGCAAGAAAGTTTGCAAAAAAATATAGATACAAATCAAAAAGAATTTGATGGTTAAATGTCTATTATCAGAATTCTTGAATAAAGAAATGACGGCTATAAGTTGGTTATACACATCATCAGAGATCTCCAACTCCTTAACATCTTGAATGATATCGTCGAAGATGTCTTCATCGACGAGTTCGCCGATGGCGCTAATGAGTCGTTGAGTACCTGACTCTAGGGTTGATGGTGGTGATTCAGAGCTTGACGAACTACATGATGATTGTTGTGGTGATGTTTGTGATCCAGAGCCTGACGAACTAGATGATGACGATGATGATGATGATGATGTTGATGGTGATGAAGAGCTTGACGAACTAGATGATGGTGACGTTATCATATTTATAAAGAGATCCGATGATGATGGTGGTGGTGATGATGGTGGCGGAGTATGTGATGAAGAATCTGACAAATTAGATGATGATTGTTGTGGTAATGGCGGTGGTGGTGATGATGGTGACGACGAGCTTGACGAGCTAGATGATGGTGATGGTATATATGAAACCACAACCCATTTATTGAGATCATCACAAGACTTATTTTTTCCGAACACCAATTTAGCTACTTCTATAGAACCAACTTCTGTCTTCGCCCTCAGGACACCTTTAATCTTATCTGGATTCAGAGGCTTTGGTTCATAAACGACTATATAATATGAATAAGTTGGTAATTTCATAAAAGTGTCATGCAGGGGCATCCACATGTTAGATACTTTTTCTGATGTATGATAGGACAATTGAACCTTGGTGGAATCCCCGACTGTATAGGACCAGCCCTTGCTACCATTGTCAACAGTCAATTTCAATTCAGTACAATAATTTGGTGTATTGGATGGTAGATTCGTATCAATGTAGGTGATTGGTTGACTGTTGGCATCATTCTCGGGGGCTGTTTGACTTATTATGTTAATATTGGTGGTAATGATACCACTGGTGGTCTTAGTTGCTATTACTTCTGATGTGTCTTCTTTTTTTTGATTTGATATTTCTTCATCTTTTCCCTTTTTCTGATCTTCTATTGCTTTTTCTTTTCCTTTTTCTTTTCCTTTTTCTTTATCTTTTTCACCTTCTACTTCTTCTTTTTCTTTTCCTTTTTCTTTCTTTTTCTGATCTTCTTTTTCTTTTCCTTCTTCGATTTTCTCATATTTAGCTATTTTCTCAGGAGAAGCAATCCTTCTATTTACAATTAAAGCGTTGTTTTTATCACAGGAACTTAAAAACATACTAAAAAGAGTGTATGTCATAAATAATGTTGATAATGTTTTTAGTGTCATTATTATACTCCTTAATATATTCAATGCTACAT
>BNVZ01000180.1 GCA_025998475.1 Endomicrobiia bacterium
TATTTGCTTTTTTTGTGTATTGTCTCATTTATGTTTCAGTGATAGATTGTTCGTACAGGATAATCCCTGTGTTGTTTCTATCGTTTTGATTATTGTTGGTATTATATCTAGTTTATTAGGTAACAGTTTTTTAGGAGAAACTTATTTTTATAGATTTGCTAATTCTTTACTAGGTATTCTTGCTGGTGGCGGTATTTTGATTGCCATTGGATTTCTTGGACAGCTCATTTATAAAAAAGAAGTTATTGGCGGTGGTGATATTAAACTTATGGCAGCCGTCGGCGCTTTTATAGGCTGGGAAAAGGCTTTGCTTGCTGTTTTTCTTGCTGCTGTTTTTGGTGGTATAGCAGGTCTGTTACTCATAATTATAAAAAAGCTTAACAAGAAAGATTATATACCATTTGGTCCGTTTTTATCGTTGGCATCTTTTATTACTATATTCCTTCCTGAACCCAAGGTATTTTTAAATATGTTTTTTATATAGAAGATGCAGTTGCTTAAGTAGGCTCTCGAAGGATGTAAAATGTCTTTGTCTTCTGCTCTGAAAAATTTATTTTTAATTGTTAAACTATTGCCCCTCAAGTGCCCCCCAAGCAAGCTTTGCGCGGAGGTTCATTCCAAAAAGCATTGGTCTTTTGCAGTAATTCCCTTTTTGTAAAAAAGGGATAGCAGGCAAGCCTTGTGAGGTGTTTATTTGCCTTTTCTCAAGCTGTTTATAAGTAATTTGTTAGAGTTTTAGAGGCACCCGGAATGTGGTTTATGCAGACAGTCTATGTTAAATAGTTGCTTAATAAAACTTTATAGCCATAAATACAACCTCGCTAGGTAGCAAAGGATTAGACCTCTTGCAAAACTGATGTATAAAACATATACTAAGGAGCATTAAACCTCCCGCACAACTTGAGCATTAAATTTTAGAATTACAAATACCTGAAACCCAAGTTAAATCGCAGTCCAAAGCGTCTTCTGCTATTACTTATCTATTCTTTAGACTATTTTGAACCTTTTAACAAATACTTTTGATATTTTCCACTATAATCCTTTTTTGATGAAATCTCCCTATTTAACTCTTTATCTTCTTTTGTCAGTGGGTGTTTCTTTGATCTCTTTTTTTAGAACTAGTGTGTTTGTATGTATTCTGCCTAAGGCCTACTAAACTGTATTTGCCATGTATCTTATTGTCTTTCTTTGCATAAATACATGCCTACTAAAATAAACCAAAATCGTGCTCCTTGCCCTATCAATCGCTGTGCATATTACTTGCTTGCCTTTAATTTAACTACTATCAACGGTTATTGTATGTCTATTATTCTTTTCGCTAAACCACTTTTGATTTAACTACTACCAACGGTTATTGTATGTCTATTATTCTTTTCGCTTTCGCCACTTTCGCTGTTTTTTTAGGTCTTTGTATCAATCTCTAGCATAATCACTGCTACTTCTACTTCTAGCGCTTTGTTTATCAATACCTATTCCCATCTAGTATATTCCCCACTGCTCATTAATGCTTCTTGTACATACTCTATGTCTATATCCACAACTTTTGCTGACATTGTAACTCTCTCTTGTGACAATATATCCAAATACCCTATCGTCCTACACACAACTTTCACTGACATTGTAACTATCTCCTACGATAATTATGTCCTAATACCCTGTAGCTGTCTCTTGTGACAATATGTCCGAATGCTCTATCGTCCTATAGGCACAACTTTTGCTGACATTGTAGCTATCTCTTGTGACAATATGTTCAGGTATTGCCCTAAAGTATTCAAAACATCATCTTTACTATCTTTGCTATACTCAATTTTCTCTTTGCTCATCTGTCTTCCTCCTTTTCTTTTCTTACTCCTTGCTATCCTTTGTTTTATCAAATGCTTTCTTTACTCCCATTAATACTAAACCCATTCCATCTGACCCGCCTGCTTTCTTTTTCTGTTTCATAGTACT
>BNVZ01000181.1 GCA_025998475.1 Endomicrobiia bacterium
TTTATGCGTTGACTGAACGCATAAATCGACACCGGCATCAACGGCAGATTCAGGAAACTGTTTATTAAAATGTAAATGTGAGCCGTGAGCTTCATCAACTAAAACCACCTTTCCTCTTCTGTGGCACATATCAACAATTCTACCTAATTCAGTAACTACTCCGCTGTATGTAGGACTTGTGATAAATACTGCATTAGCTTCAGGATATCTGTCCAAGGTATCTTTTATTTGGTCATAGGTTGCGTTAAAAACTAAGTCCAAGTTTTGATCGATTTTAGGCTGAATCCAAATAGGCCATACACCAGACATTATAATTCCCGCCATAACAGACTTATGCGAATTTCTTGAAATTATTATGGAATCTTCTGCATTACATGCCGCAAGAAACATAGCCATATTCCCTACGGAAGTTCCGTTTACTAAAAATAAAGAATGTTCCACGCCATATGCTTGAGCCATAAGTTCTTGGGCTTTATTTATAGGACCCACTGGATCATGCAAAGAATCAACTTCATCAAAAACAGTAAGATCAAATTTAAAGACATTTTCGCCTGTGTAATCTTTTAATTCTTTATCAACACTTCTTCCATTTTTATGTCCTGGACAATGAAACGACACAACATCTCTTTTCGCGTGAGACAAAAGAGTGTCAAACAGAGGCGCTCTGGATTGAACAGAAGTTGATAATTTTTTCATTATAATGGCCTATTCTCCCATCCTTTATAGACATTACAACAGTAGAAGACTCGAACTTAATATATAACTTTTCCCATTTTATAAGCAATTTGTAAATCTCCACTACAAACCATACACCTAAAACGCGTTTCTATTATACATAATTTTATTACATAATCAAATCAAAGAAAAATGTTTAAGAAATATTATTTGAGAGTACAATAAAAGCTGTATCTGTAAAGTAGGTAATAGAGTGAAAACGTAAGAAAATAATGAGACAAAAAGAGCCAAACATAAATGAAATAAATCCAACTCTTCAAGCCCTCGTCGACACCATCCCCCACTACGACCCCGACGCCAGCTTCAACGTCATCTACCTCCTCCCTGACCCCGCCCCCTCGACCCCGCGCTACCTGTGCCAACCTCATCGACGCCCTCTCTAACCTCACCCTCAACCCTGCCACCTACACCCACCTCATCATCCTCAGGTTTAGCGGCTTCGACACCGCCGACCGCCTCACCCTCATCAACAAGCTCTTTTTTGGCCTCAACTCCAACATCGACCGCAACTACCTTATCAAAGAGCTCGTTGGCCTTTCTTCCGAAGAGTACCTCAACCACATCAGTCAACTACGGCAACAACAAGAACAATCAACAACAACGCTCAAAAACCAAAAGCACAGACAGCATAAAAAAGACGAAGTGAAAGAAAAAGAAGAAGAAAGGTGAAGACAAAGAAGAAGGAGAAGAAGAAAGTAAGCTACAAGAAGAAATGAGCATCTCTACGGGCTCATCAAAAAAACTCCCCGAAAACACCGATGACGTGCTCACTCCATCGCCACCATCACCGCCACCGTCGCTAAAATAGCCCAAATCTTTGCCGACAAAGCTAGAAAGTGAGCTAAAGAACTTAACAGCTAGTTCAATCAGTTCTTCATCGAGCAGTTCGAGCAGATAAAGTTCAAGTTTGAGAGCTTGAGCGATACAGATACATATACAGACCAGTGCAATAGTGACATGGATCAAGTGACACAGATACAGACTAGTTGTGATATTTATTAAAAATATGCATAGATAGGGATGAGAAAACTATAGGGTTTTTTAAGTTAGTAGTGGTACAATAAAAATGTGCAAAGCTTTGTGCGGAGATTCATTTTTTTTTCGTGTCATTTTACATGATATGACGCCAAAACTTGACACAAGCCGTGGAAAGTTGTAGAACGTTCTTCTAGTGTTGGTTGTTGAACTTGCGGTGCTATAAGCCT
>BNVZ01000182.1 GCA_025998475.1 Endomicrobiia bacterium
GATGAGGTGGGTGCGGTCGTCGGTGGTGGCGTCGAGGTCAGAGAGTACGGTGATGAGATTGGCGCATGTGGCGGTGGTGAGGTTGAGGCCTGAGAGGACTTTTATGAGCACGACGCGGTCGGCGGGGGTGTCGAGGCTAGAGAGGACTTTGATGAGGTCGGTGCGGGTGGCGGCGGTGAGGTTTAGGTTAGAGAGGACGGTGACAAGGGCGGCATGTGCAATGGGGTGGTTGAGTTTGAGGTTCGAGAGGATGTAGACGAGGCGGTTGTGGTCGTAGGAGTTGAGGTTGGGGAGGGGGATGGTGTTAACAAGTTCTTGAATGGTTGGATCTGTAGAGCCAGCTGGAGCTGAAGCTGGATTTGGAGTTGGTGTAGTTTTTGCTTTTTCTGCTTTTACTTTACCGCAACGTTCTGCGAGGTCGGTGTCGGCGGTGAAGAGTTTAATGGAGGCACAGATGAGGGCGTTGGCAACGTCGTCGCGGTCGGCGGCGTTGGCGGAGAGTTTGCTGGAGGCACAGTCAAGGGCGTTGGCTGCGTTAAGTAAGACGTTACTTTCGGCGTCAATCGTAGCGTAGGCGACTTCGGCGACTTCAAAGCCGTCGTCGGTGAGGGTGGCGGTGGCGTTGTTGGCGCCGAGGGTGGCGCGGAAGTTGCGAGTAGCGGTGTTGGCATTGGCGTCGTCGGGGTTGGTGCCACAGACCATGCTGTAGATGAGGGCGGCCTCGGCGTTGTTGGCAGCGACTCTGCAGCGGGCTTTGTGTGCGGCAGCTTTTAACGCGTCCTCCGATACTAGCATGGCGGGGTTTTCGGTGTTAAAGGCTTTGGCGGCGGCGGTGAGGACGTTGTAGGTGGTTGTATAGATAGATTTTACTTCTACTTTTTCCTTTTATTCTTTACCTTCACCTTCATCTTCAGATGTTCTACCACTACCAGTATTATCTACAGTATCACCTACAGATATTTCATCACCACCACTAGATATTCCACTGTTACCAGATGTTCCACCATTACCATTATTTATCCCACCACCAGAAGATGTTCCAGCATTATTTAGTCTACCATCAGAAGATGCTCCAGCATTATTTAGTCCACCACTAGAAGATGTTCCACCACCGCCATTTTTGATCTCGACGACCTCCACGACTACGACCGCGCCCATCTCATCACCGTACTCTCTGACCTCAACCTCACCACCGCCACCCGTACCGACCTCATCGAAGTCCTCTCTGGCCTCGACACCACCAACGACCGCACCCACCTCATCAATGTTCTCGCTGGCCTCGACACCACCACCGCCACATGCGCCAATCTCATCACCGTACTCTCTGACCTCGACGCCACTGACGACCGCACCCACCTCATCAATGTCCTCTCTGACCTCAAATACAACACCATCAGCACCGACAGCCTTATCAACGTCCTCTCTCACCTCAACAACGCCCCCGACGCCCGCATCAGAATCATCAACCTCCTCTTTGACCTCGACACCACCGACGACGACCGCACCCACCTCATCAATGTCCTCTCTGACCTCAAATACAACCCCGTAGCCCGCTTCAGGCTCATCTACGTCCTCGCTGACCTCAACAACAACCCAGCAGCCCGCCTCAAGCTCATCAAAGTCCTCTCTGACATCGACACCGTCAACAACCCCGACGCCCGCATCAACCTCATCAACACACTCTTCAGTCTTCCCTACACTGACCGCGTCGTCGCCCTCATCAATAAAGAACTACAGCAACAACAAAAACAATCAACAACGCAGAAAAAAGACGAAGTGAAAGAAAAAGAAAAGAAAGGTGAAGAAAAGAAGAAGAAGAAAGGTGAAGACAAAGAAGAAGGAGAAGAAGAAAGTAAGCTACAAGAAGAAATGAGCATCTCTACAGGCTCATCAAAAAAACTCCCCGAAAACACCGATGA
>BNVZ01000183.1 GCA_025998475.1 Endomicrobiia bacterium
GTCATGTTGTCGATGCTTTAGTTGCTGCTGGTGTAAATATAGCTGAACCTGAAAGTCTAGTAACAGACGCTTCGTTTGAAGGTAAAACGTTTGTTTTGACCGGAGAACTTGAAAATTATACAAGAGAACAAGTAACTGAAATTATAAGATCTCTTGACGGAAAAATAACTTCTTGCGTAAGTAAAAAAACGGATTATGTTCTTACGGGAGCAAATGCAGGTTCAAAACTCGAAAAGGCAAAAGAATTAAACGTAAAAATTATTGGTGAAAAAGAGTTTAAAAATTTATTAGACGGGCTTTAGAACTATAAAACTAATTGATAATCGACAACAAGCAACAAATAATATTTTGCTGCAACAATAAATTCTTTTTATTTTTAACGCATATGCCCCTACAAGTGCAAACAGAGGTTTAATTAACATCGCAGAATTTATTTAAAAGGAGTTAAAATGTTCATTATTCTTCCTCCTCTCTTTTCTTTGCCAATGATATTTTGATCGTTAAACTATCACGCCCCCAAGCAAGCTGTGCGCAAACCGCTTAAAGTAGTACAATTAGGCTATGGAAACGCTCGAAAAAGCAGACAGCATAGTGCATATAAGATACACTACCATTTTGTGTAACGCCTAAAAGCATAAGAAAAACTATATTTGGTAATATTTAGCGTTGTAATAGTAATTCAAATAACAAAAGAAATTTTGTAACGCTGCAAACATAGAGTTTGAGCAAGAACAATTACAGCTCTTCAATTTCCTCCGCTGATACCGCGCGTCTTGCTGTGCGAAGGTTCATTCTTTTTTCGTGTCATTTTACATGATATGATGCCAAAACTTGACATATCCGTGGAGAAGCTGTAGAACACACCTTAGCACTGGTTGTTGAACTTGCGGTGCTACAGGTTTACTACGTCAAGAAAAACTAAGACAGGGAGAACATCATGACAAAAACAAAGCTATTAATTTCATCTTCATGTATTTTATTTGGTTTTTTGGTTTTAAGTTCATGCGATAAAAAGAACGCGAGCCTTGTAAACAGAAGGACTGCTACTCCAGAGAAAATAGAAGAAGCAAAGAAAAGGAGAGAAGACGAAGAAAAATTGAAAGAAGAAAATAGAAAGAAAGAAGAAGAGGAAGCTAGAAAGAAAGCAGAAGAAGAGGAAGCTAGAAAGAAAGAAGAAGCGAAAAAGAAAGAAGAAGATGAAATATTGAAAGAGGAATCTAGAAAGAAAGAAGAAGCGAAAAAGAAAGAAGAAGAAGATAATGAAAGAAAGAGAAATGCACCGAGCGGAAGTTCTATTTCGAGCAGTTCAGGCTTAAGCTCAAGCAGTTCAAATTCCTCGCCAGATAAAGAAAAAGAAAAAGTAGATGAAGATAAAACAAATCCAGATACAATTTCAATTCTAACCCTTCAAACCCTCGTCAACACCATCCCCGGCTTCTCCTACTGTGTCAAGGCCGGCCTTGTCTCAGACCTCTCTAGTTTTAACTTTACTTTCGCCGAATGCACCAACCTCGTTAGAATTCTATCTCACACCAGCTGCAAAGCCAGCCGCGTAATAGTCATCAACTGCTTTGATAAAATTAGACCTAATAAACGATCTTCCAATAAAGAATTAATCAACTCCGCCACCCGCGACGCCCTTTCCAACCTGCTCTCTAACACATCCATTGACCCCAACAACTTCATCGATCAATTTCATTTTATTACCAATTGCATTGCATGAATTTAAAATAAAATGCCTAAAGTGCACTTATTAGCGTTTTTCATCAATTCAACAATCTTTCTCTCTGTTGTTCTGGAATGTTTGATAACACCATCGCTTACAAGATCACCAACTAAAATACATCCAGTAGAATCAACGTAAGTGTTACCAGCATGTATCCTTATTGCCTCATGAT
>BNVZ01000184.1 GCA_025998475.1 Endomicrobiia bacterium
TAGAGTTTCTGAACTTATAAATCTTAAACTTTCTGATATAAATTTGGTAGATTGTTTTTTGAGAATTGTTGGTAAAGGTTCCAAAGAAAGGCTTGTGCCTTTTGGCAAAAAAGCTAAAAATTTTATTGATATTTACCTTTCAAAAAGAAAACCGCTTTTAAACAAAGATGATAATATTTTTGTTTCAAGACTAGGCAGAAAACTTTCGAGAGTAGAGTTTTGGCGCCAGCTGAAAAATATTGCTAAAAATACTGGGATTACTAAAAACATTACGCCTCATACATTAAGGCATTCTTTTGCGACGCACTTACTTGCAGGAGGAGCTGATATCAGGTTTGTTCAAGAAATGCTTGGGCATGCATCAATCTCAACAACACAGATTTACACGCATCTTGATAAAGAGAAAATTATACAACAGCACAAAAAATTTCATCCTAGGGGATAATACAGCCAACTTACAGCCAGCTCAATTACCATTAAATTTTGAGATAAAGGAGGCTGAAAATGAAGAGTAGTAATTTTCAATCAGTAAAACTGGAAAAGGAAGTATGCAGATTTATGATTTAAGTTGTATTAAAACTTCATGTTTATCAAACCAACAATTCCATAAATGATGAACTTTTTGTTTTTGAAAAACATGGTGAAGCTATTGTTTTTGAAGCTACTCATGAAAATACGTTAACCATTGCCAGAATTAAAACGGCATTTATAGAAACGGATGAAGATTTTGATGTTAGCGTTCATGTCGTTATATTTTGTCTTGAGTAATTATGGTATGGCCAATATTATTAAACGATATATTTTCAGCAATTGCTATAGGTATTATACCTGTGATTATTTCCATCACTATAGCTTTAGTCATGGTCATCTTAAACATTTTGTACCCTCTAAGTTATCGAGTCTCTTTTCTATTTTCGTCAGTCTAGCCTCAATTGTTAAATAAGATTTTTTTTTAAGGTAACCGCGATAATAATCCAGACAAATTAACACAAGAACTATGATGGAAAGAAAGAGTATCGCCTTTATTGTTAAACCCGAACCATCAACCCAAAATCTTTTAAACATTCTTAAACATTTTTTTGCAGTAGATTCATCTGAATTCTTCATTTTGAGACTCCTTTAGTCGTTTCATATCTTCTTCGTGTAAGCACTGTAGTTTCCGTTCTATCCATCTGACAGTTTCGTTAGCTTCGCTGTGTCTTTGTTTACACCATTCCTTTTGTTCTTAATGTTCTTTGTGTATCTGCTGTAGATATCTCTCAAATCTATTAAGATTGTTAAGTGCGACACTGAGTTCTTCTTTAAACTCTTCTTTGCTTATCTTGTCTTCAAGAAGTGTTAGAGTTCTTATGTTTATTTGGCATATTGAAGTTGGAGCTGGTGCGGTATCTTCGTGTAGTATATTTAGAGGAATTGGAACTGTATGCAAATGAGATGGTTTTGAACATATCACTATATAAGAGCTAGGCTTTGGAGTTAATTTGTCAATGGCATAGTGAGTCTCGGGATATTCTTCATCAGTCTGTACTTCCCTAAACGCAGACCTTTCATTCATTGCCTCTGATATCATTGTACATCCCACAAGTATTGTTACAATCATTAAAGCTTTAAAAATTTTACTTTCCATTTTTATTCTCTTTTTTACTATTGCATTAACAACAAACATAAAAAATAATTCCGACAACTCCTAATATTGCAACAGTTAAACAGAAAATAAACACCGTTTACATGCACATGCTTGGGCACGTTGATATTGCCGTTGATAAGTTTATTGCACAACTTTTTGCAAAAAATGGATGACAAGCGTAACGGTTTTAAAAAGGAATATTGATCTTTTGCAGTAATTCTCCTTTGCAAAGATACAAAAACACAAGAAAGCGCTTTGGATTTT
>BNVZ01000185.1 GCA_025998475.1 Endomicrobiia bacterium
TACTCCTTGCTATCCTTTGTTTTGTCAAACGTCCCTTTCTTTACTCCCATTAATCGCCTAAACCCATTCCATCTGACCCGCATGCTTTCTTTTTCTGTTTCATAGTACTTCTATTGTACTTTTATATATTAGTTATGCAAGAGGTCTACTGTAACAAATAAAAAAGGTAAGCTTTTGTTGTAGTTATTTTTAAGAGTACCACTTGGGAATGTGGTTTACACATGCAGTCTATGTTAAATAGTTGCTTAATAAAAAATTTTTGTATAATAACTTTTATTAAGCAATTGCCTAATAAAAAAAATGTTTAGCTATAATACAAAGTACAACCTAGCTAGGTAGCGAGGTATTATTTGCTAAAAAAAAAGGAGGTGAACCTCATGAAAATGAGAACAAAGGCAGTGTTGGGTGCGAATGTGTTATTTGGTTTGACGTTAAGTTCATGCAGGGGGTGTCCTGATGATAACCTTATAAGGAGGACTGCTGATCAGGTGGAGAAAATAGGACAACAACAACAACAACAACAACAACAACAAGAACAAGAACAACAACAACAACAGCGACAACTACTACTACTACAACTACAACAACTACAACAACAACAACAACAACTACAACAACAACTACAACAACAACAACAACAACAACAACAACAACAACAACAACTACTACTACAACTACAACAAATACAACAACAACTACAACAAATACAACGACAACTACAACAACTACAACAACCAGGACTACATCAACATCCACCAGCCCAAGTCGAAGTCGAAGTCGAAGACGAAGGCGAAGGCAGAGGCAAAAAAAGAAAAAGCGCCGAAGAAGTCGAAGTCGAAGACGAAGACGGAGGCGAAGGCGAAGGCGAAGGCGAAGGCAGAGGCAAAAAAAGAAAAAGCGCCGAAGAAGTCGAAGGCGAAGTCGAAGTCGAAGGCGAAGGCAAAGGCAAAGGCGGTTCATCATTACGTGTAGAAGAATAAAAAGGAGAAAAAGAAAAAGAAATTGTACTACCACACCAAGCTCAAATGATACAGGTACGTCATCTTCATCTAGTTCATCATCATCGAGAGTCATATATGACTCTCGATGATTGTGTAACATAGAGAGGAGTCGTCATTCTTGTCAAGTGGCTTGAGTTCTTATTTAAATCCAAATTCAGCTCCAGCTTCAGCCGAATCTATCGATTATCTTACTGCTCTCATGCATGATGTGGCACACCAACCCTAATCAACACCCTCGGCATCGCCACCCAATCGATGCCAGCAGAGCTGTCAAACGAGGTCACCTCAACCGAAGGCCTTAAATGCGTTATCAAACACACCAACAACGTCATCAACGACGGTGCTGCCGACTATGGTCGAGAGCGTCGAGGTCGCCACCACCGCCTGTACTAAAATAACCAAAAGCCTTAACCGACAAATCCCAAACCCAAAGTCCGAGCCTTAAAAGGTTAGTTGCCAAAATAGCCACATTGTTGGCTGACTTAAAAGCCAAAAAAACCATCCAAGAGACTAAAAGCCTTAAGCCAAGGGGGTTGCTGTGGTTTTTGTTACGACATTAAAATTCTGACGTTTCCACGTGATAATTCCTAATTTTTTGCATTTTGATACATTTTTACGATTTTTTTTGATAAATAGAGACTTTTATGAATTTGTCTACAAAAAGACACCAGCGCCCAAGAAAAAAATGGGGGGGGTGAAAAAGCAAGACGAGTTTAGAAGATAAGTTGCTGATGGGTTTGTAGCATTGGTCTTTATGCAGTAATTCTCAAAGCGACATTGGTCTTTTGTAATAATTCCTCTTTTTTACAAAAAAGGTTTGGCTGGCATAGTCTGATGTTTGAGGTATAGATCTTTTCCAAACTGTTCGTAAATTGTCCATTATCTA
>BNVZ01000186.1 GCA_025998475.1 Endomicrobiia bacterium
GATGATGATGGTGATGGTGATGAAGAGCTTAACGAACTATATGTTGGTGACGATGGTGTTGTTGATGATGCTGAAAAACTTGACGAACTATATGTTGCTGACGATGATGGTGGCGGTGATGAAGAACTTGACGAACTAGATGATGATGGTGATGGTGATGAAGAGCTTGATGAACTAAATGGTGCTAACGATGATAATGTTGATGATGATGATGAAGAAGAACTTGACGAACTAGATGATGATGGTGATGGTGATGAAGAGCTTGATGAACTAAACGATGGTGGCGTTGATGATGTTGATGATGGTGGTGATGAAGATCTTGCCGAACTAGATGTTGGTGACGATGATGATGGTGATGGTGATGAAGAGCTTAACGAACTATATGTTGGTGACGATGGTGTTGTTGATGATGCTGAAAAACTTGACGAACTATATGTTGCTGACGATGATGGTGGCGGTGATGAAGAACTTGACGAACTAGATGATGATGGTGATGGTGATGAAGAGCTTGATGAACTAAACGATGGTGGCGTTGATGATGTTGATGATGGTGGTGATGAAGAGCTTAACGAACTAGATGATGATGGCGATGGTGATGAAGAGCTTGATGAACTAAATGGTGCTAACGATGATAATGTTGATGATGGTGGTGATGAAGATCTTGCCGAACTAGATGATGGTGACGATGATGATGGTGATGGTGATGAAGAGCTTAACGAACTATATGTTGGTGACGATGGTGTTGTTGATGATGGTGATGAAGAACTTGACGAACTAGATGATGATGATGATGGTGATGCTGAAAAACTTGACGAACTATATGTTGGTGACGATGATGATGTTTTGGTGCTGATGGTGTTGTTGGTGTTACTTGGGTCTACTACGACTAGTCCCAGTCCCAGTCCCAGTCCCAGGGGAAGTAGTCCCAGCCCCAGGCCCAGTAGTCGTAGTAGTCCCAGACCCAGGCCTAGTCGTAGATGACCTAGCCCCAGCCCCAGCAGGCCCAGTCGTAGTAGACCCAAGTAACACCAACAACACCATCAGCACCAAAACATCATCATCGTCACCAACATATAGTTCGTCAAGTTTTTCAGCATCACCATCATCATCATCATCTAGTTCGTCAAGTTCTTCATCACCATCATCAACAACACCATCGTCACCAACATATAGTTCGTTAAGCTCTTCATCACCATCACCATCATCATCGTCACCATCATCTAGTTCGGCAAGATCTTCATCACCACCATCATCAACATTATCATCGTTAGCACCATTTAGTTCATCAAGCTCTTCATCACCATCGCCATCATCATCTAGTTCGTTAAGCTCTTCATCACCACCATCATCACCATTTAGTTCATCAAGCTCTTCATCACCATCACCATCATCATCTAGTTCGTCAAGTTCTTCATCACCGCCACCATCATCGTCAGCAACATATAGTTCGTCAAGTTTTTCAGCATCATCAACAACACCATCGTCACCAACATATAGTTCGTTAAGCTCTTCATCACCATCACCATCATCATCGTCACCAACATCTAGTTCGGCAAGATCTTCATCACCACCATCATCAACATCATCAACGCCACCATCGTTTAGTTCATCAAGCTCTTCATCACCATCACCATCATCATCTAGTTCGTCAAGTTCTTCTTCATCATCATCATCAACATTATCATCGTTAGCACCATTTAGTTCATCAAGCTCTTCATCACCATCACCATCATCATCTAGTTCGTCAAGTTCTTCATCACCGCCACCATCATCGTCAGCAACATATAGTTCGTCAAGTTTTTCAGCATCATCAACAACACCATCGTCACCAACATATAGTTCGTTAAGCTCTTCATCACCATCACCATCATCATC
>BNVZ01000187.1 GCA_025998475.1 Endomicrobiia bacterium
CCCTATCGTCCTACACACAACTTTTGCTGACATTGTAGCTGTCTCCTACGATAATATGTCCGAATGATCTATCGTCCTATATGCACAGCTTTCACTGACATTGTAACTGTCTCTTGTGACAATATGTCCGAATGCTCTATCGTCCTATAGGCACAACTTTTGCTGACATTGTAGCTATCTCTTGTGACAATATGTTCGGGTATTGCCCTAAAGTATTCAAACATCATCTTTACAATATTCTCCATACTCAATTTTCTCTTTGCTCACCTACTTGCCCTATCTTTTCTTACCTCCTTGCTATCCTTTGTTTTATCAAATGTTTTCTTTACTCCCATTAATACTAAACCCATTCCACCCGACCCACATGCTTTCTTTTTCTGTTTCATAGTACTTCTATTGTACTTTTATATGTTAATTATGCATGAGGTCTAATGTTAATCCATTGTCCTTGTTTGTTTAGCAAAACTCCATTGTGAGATCCTATAAAGACTTGCACAAAGACTTGGCAGATAAAGTCTTAGTAATGTAGAATCCGTTTGTCTTTGTTTGGCTTTGGCAGTTTGGCAAAAGCCAAGTCCAACACTGTTGTGAGATCCCACAAAGACTTGACAGATAAAGTCTTAATGTGTACAATCCGCTTTGTCCTGTGAGATTCCACAAAGATTTGACAAGTAAGGTTTAATAATGTAGCATCCATTTGTCTTTGTTTGGGTTTGACAGTTTGGCAAAAGCCTTACGAGATCCCACAAGGCTTGACAAATAAAGTTTTAATATGATTAAATAAATCAAGAAGAAAACCACAATAGACTCCAAAAACATAAAAAACCTAAGGCTAGTGGACTCTAGAAGCGAGAGCTTAAGTAAATTAAGAGCATACGAGCCTGGTGAGTTTGCCAACCAAGTTTATATTACCTTAAAAATAATCAAGAATAAATAATTTTAATACTTAAAAAACAAAGAAGAATGATTTCACAGTTGTTGTTGTTTTATTTAACATACTCGTTTAAAGATTAGTTTCTAGAAAAAGATTTTAAGGAAGTAGATAAAAAAGAAGAATGGAAGGGAAGGGAAAGAACAAAGAAGGTAAGAAAAAAAGAGACACAGATAGAGACAAAAGAGAAGTTACAATAAAATAGGGTGTGAAGTATAGATTAACAGAGAGCCTAGAAACAGGGGGTGTATAGAAGGAGAGAAGGAAGAAAGAAGGTAAGAAAAAGAAAAGAGAAATAGCTAGATACAAAAGAGAGGTAACAACAGTGGTTACAACAAAAAAGAGAGTGTGAAGTATTGGTAATAGAGAATTAAAAAAAAGGGGGGGTGTACATAGAAGGTTTGACATACAAGTAGGCAAAAAACAAAAAACAAAAATAAAGTGGTAATTAATTTACCAAGAGGAGTAGTCGAATAATGGAAACCATAAAAAGGAAAAGTAAGATGGGAGAGTTGTTAACGATAATGCTAAAAACGAGACTAGAAAAGATAGCAAAAAAAGTAATGACCGCAATCATAGTGTTTGGAATGGTAATAAGTCCTGCGGTTAATGCTATGGCTATGCTGCCTGCTGCAAATGGAAATAAAGAAAAACCGCAGGGAAAATCTGAACCAGATAAAACAGAAAATAAAGGGCAAGAAAAACAGGAGAATCGAAATTTGTCAGCAACAGCATCAGCAGAGCCGCTAAGGTTCCCACCTTCAAGTAAAGGGAAAGAAGAACAGAAAGAAGAAGCAAGTAAAGAGCAAGGACTGCAAGAAAAACAGGAGAATCGAAATTTGTCAGCAACAGCATCAGCACAGCCGCTATTCCCACTTCAGTCAGAA
>BNVZ01000188.1 GCA_025998475.1 Endomicrobiia bacterium
CAATCACCCATTACCCATTAAGTTGCAGCCCAAAGTTCTCACCAATGCCAAGTAATACAAGTTATTAAAAGTATAACAGCACGAGAGATGTTTCGCCTTCAATTGATTTAAAAAAAGAACTTTGTGGGTGGCGGCATCGGAGCGATGACTTTATTGCAACAGTAGCAAGTAGGAAACAGAAGGGACTCTTGGGCTATGTTGCTAAACAGGGGTCAAAGATCCACAGCAACAATTACAGCTCTTCAATTTTCACTGCTGATACCGCACGTCTTGCTGTGTGGAGGTTAATTTTTATCATAGGAGAATGTATGAAAATAACAAAATATTTAAGCAGACTAGCAGAAAAAAGAACGAGGAATGTGTTAGCAATAATAGTAATGTTTGCTTGCACTAGCATTTGTTTTGGGAATACAACAACACTTGGCTCTAATGTTACTCATGGAGGGATAGTTGCTGGTAATTCTAGAAATCAGGATGGAACCGCGAATTATGCTAACATATTTCCGCTAGACCCAAACAGTAATACTTTAACTATCAATCAAGGAGCAATAGTTAAAGAAGCAAGCGGTGCTTGCGTTGGTGCTGATAGTACTGTTGCATCAATGACAAACAACAAAATTATCGTACACGGAGGCAATTTTAGTGGTCAGGACATTAATGGTGCCTGTTCTCGCGCAAATAGAAAAGTTAATGTTAATAATAATACAGTTAAAATTAATGCAGGAGAGGGGATAAGGAGTGTTTTTGGCGGATATACATCAAATGGAACAGCTTCTGGTAATGAAGTATTTATAGAAAAAGGAGTAACAATCGGAAGCAGTGTTAATGGCGGTTATGTTGTCAATGACGGAGACGCAAAAAAGAATGAGGTTACAATCACCAGCGCAACTGTTGGCTTGAATATTAATGGCGGTTGTGTTTTCGGTAACGGAAACGCAGAAAAGAATAAGGTTGCAATCACCAGCACAACTGTTGGCAGAAATGTTTATGGCGGTTATGTTGACGGTGACGGAGACGCAGAAAATAATGAGGTTACAATCACCAGCACAACTGTTGATGGAACTGTTTTTGGCGGTCGTGTTGTCGGTAACGGAAACGCAAATAATAATAAAGTTACAATTAATGGTGGAAGGATTGGAGCAAATGTTTTTGGCGGTTGTGTTAGAGACAATAACAATGGCGATGCCACTGGTAACACAGTAACTATCTCAGGGACCCCGAAATTTAGAGCCGACAGAATACTGTGCGGAGGCATTGGCGCTAACAATGAATCCAAAGTATTTACAGGCAACACATTGGTTATTAAAGAAACAAAGGCAATTACAGTAAGAGGAATAAGTAATTTTGAAAATTATGAATTTTACTTGCCGCAAGATTTAAAGCCCCAAGAGCCAATTTTGATAGCAAATGATGGCGGTTGTAGTTGGGATAAAAATAAACATGATGACCGTGACCACTACTCTGGCCCCTGCCCCGTAAAACTCTTAGGAACCAACATAACCGTATGCTCTAAGGGAGTAATGAGCGAAGGACAATACACATTGATACGCAGTCTGCAAGGATTTGACAGGATAAACAAAGAGTTCAAGCCTAAAAGCACTGGCCCAGTAGTGTATAAATGGGATGATAATTTAGAAATAGTTGACAACAAAGATTTGGCAACAACAAAAGATTTAGTAATCACATTAGCACAAAAGAGCATAGCCCCTGCAACAGAAGCACTATGCAAAGGACATGGAACAGGAATTTTACTGGCAAACGATGGACTGGACTGTATATTAAAGACTATGGAAGAGTCGGAAAGATT
>BNVZ01000189.1 GCA_025998475.1 Endomicrobiia bacterium
AGAGACAAAGACTCCTGCGAGCCATAGGGTACTCCCAAATACAAAAGCAAATCTGCCCAGCCCATAACCCCAAGGCCTATTTTTCTGTTGGAGAGCGTAACTTCTCCTATTTTTTTAATTGGATAATTGTTCATATCTATAACATTATCAAGAAAATGAACAGCAGTCTTTACCATTTTTTCTAGCTTTTCCCAATTAATCATGCCATCCTTTGCAAAATGACCCAAATTGATTGACCCCAAATTGCAAGATTCGTATGAAAGGAGAGGTTGTTCTCCGCAAGGATTTGTAGATTCTATCACACCTATCTTAGGCGTAGGATTTTTATCGTTTATTTTATCAATAAAAACTATGCCTGGTTCCCCATTTTTCCATGCTTGATCAATTATCTTATAAAAAACCGCTTTTGCATTTAATTTCCCTTTAATTTCACCGTTGCGAGGATTATAAAGATTATAATCTTCATTATTTTCCAAAGCATCCATAAATTCTTTTGTAACAGCAACTGATATATTAAAATTATTTAAACTGTCATTCCTATCTTTACACACTATAAATTCTAAGATGTCGGGATGATCAATTCTTAATATGCCCATATTTGCGCCGCGTCTTGTACCACCTTGTTTTATAGCTTCCGTGGCAGCATTAAAGACCTGCATAAAAGATACGGGTCCTGAAGAAACTCCAGATGTTGTTTTTACCATATCTTTATTAGGACGAAGTTTTGAAAATGAAAAACCTGTTCCGCCTCCAGATTTGTGTATAAGAGCTGTGTTTTTCAAAGTTTCAAAAATTGAATCCATTGAATCGTCTATAGGCAAAACAAAACAAGCGGATAATTGTTGCAAATGTCTAC
The DNA here is from genome assembly GCA_025998475.1 of Endomicrobiia bacterium. Classification (GTDB taxonomy): domain Bacteria; phylum Elusimicrobiota; class Endomicrobiia; order Endomicrobiales; family Endomicrobiaceae; genus Endomicrobiellum. Next base: position 857 of record BNVZ01000189.1, read on the forward strand.
CGGCATTCATTAAAGTCGGCGAATTAGGCAAAAAATCAAGAGAGAACATTGCAAGATAAAACTCTTTTGTTAAAGATGCGATATCTGCGCCTTTGTCATAAATTTTGTCTGCCTGAGCAATATTTTTTGCAACTCTGTATAACAAATCTTCAACGCTTTCAATAACGTTTCCGTTTTCATCTTTCTTTAAATACCGCCTCTGAAGAACAGTAAGCGAATTCTTCTTTAAATCGGCCTTATTCTTAACCAACTCTTTTTTGTCTTGCAACATATTAATCTCCTATAAACAAGTACGTTAGTACCTGCATAAAAACTCTAGCATCCATTGTTACCCTGAACTTGTTTTCGACATTTTAATGTTGTTTTTACGACGAAGATGGCAGAAACAAGACTAATACAATAGATACGAAGATCTACCAAAACCGTGGGTTTTAGTCAAACCCATACCAACTTTGTTCAAGCATTTATAAGATAGTCCTAACATATTAAAAGACGTGCAATGGGGATAAAGCAGCTTTGTGCCTCGAATACAAGGTTACATTAAACTGATTGACTATAAATTCGTATAATCTAATTGTTACTTAAAAAGAAGTTCAGTATCACAACAAACGCACGAAAAAAGTTTTTTGAAGGCGCTGACTTTAGACTCAAAGCAAATACCACAAACTGCAATTTAGTGACACCTGCAACAATCAAATTCGTTTGTTGTGGCGTAAGTTATAGCGATTTTGGCTGCAGCGCCCCAAACAATGTCTTGCATCTATTTCTTTAAGCAAGTAATTACCAACACAGAAGTTAATCGACCATAATCTCAAAATAATCAACCCATTAAAAAAACACCCGCAATTTAATGCCTACTTCTCGTGTATAATTCTTAGGTTCAGAGTCTATCATATATCTAACTTTGCCGCCAATTTTAAACTTTCCTTTGTATATAAATATATT
>BNVZ01000190.1 GCA_025998475.1 Endomicrobiia bacterium
GATGGTGCAATTTTAACTGGTTTTGCTATAACTTACATTAAGTTAAGTTACACGCCATCACTATTATCATTGCCTTGCTCTCTCTTGTGCGCCATATCATTCTATATTGATCTAACCGATGGCGCACGATGTGGTTTGCGCACAAGCAACAAGAAAGTGTTTTTTAAAGTCTTTTACTTATCGGACTACTAGTCGTTTTTTAGTACATCCGTTGAACTTGTTGAACTTGTTTGGGTTTGTGTTCCCAACGCCGCCCCAGCATTAGCAGCAGAAGAAGAAAAAGTAAAACAAGAAAAAGAAAAAGCAGAAGCACTAGCAAAACAAGAAAAAGAAAAAGCAGAAGAAGCACAACGAAAAAGAGAAGCACAAGAAGAAGAAAGATTAAGAGTAGCAGCAGAAGAAGAAAAAGCAAAACAAGAAGAAGAAAGAGTAAGAGAAGAAGCAGCACAACTAAAAGCAGAAGAAGCACAACGAAAAAGAGAAGCAGAAGAAAAAGAAAGATTAAGAATAGCAGCAGAAGAAGCACTAGCAAAACAAGAAGAAGAAAGAGTAAGAAAAGAAGCAGCGCTAGCACAAGCAGAAAAAGAGCAAAAGGAAGCACTAGCAAAACAAGAAGAAGAGAGAGTAAGAGTAGAGGCACAAGCAAAAGAAGAAGAAGAAAGAGTAAGAGAAGAAGCAGCACTAGCACAAGAAAAAGAAAGATTAAGAATAGCAGCAGAAGAAGAAAAAGCAGAAAAAGATAAAGAAAAAGAAAAAGCAAAAGCACCTGTGGCAGATAGTGTAATAGCAGCAGATGATCACGGCAGCAGTAGTGTTTCTACACCAGTACAACCCCAAGCATCATCATCACCAGTGCAAGAGACAGTATTATTAGTACCACCGCCGATATCCATGCTAGAACAGTCTCAACCAAAGCTAATAACAGTACCAGAGCCAGCACTGATGTCAGAGCCAGTATCGGTATCAGTCCCAGATCCAAAGCTAAAAGAATCGTTTAACAAAGATAAGGTAATAGGGGCAGAGGAAATTGCAGACAATAGTGATAAAAGTGAAATGAAGGAAGAAGAGGAGCGGGCAAAGATATTACTTGCTTTTTTGGCTACTAGACATCCAGAAGATCGTGATTATTATACTAGGCATCCGATAGAGGCACAGGAGGATGCTGATTGTTGGTACAAGCGGGCACAGGAGGACAAACGGAAGGACGAGGAGCATGCGATATGGCGCGAGAAGATGACGAGAGAGGCCGAGGAGAGAAAGAAAGAGAGAGAGGAGAGAGAGAGGAGAGAGGCCGAGGAGAGAGCGAGAGATGAGAGAGAACACGAGGAGCTGATGAGAAGATCGAGAGAGACATTAAGATACTTGACGAAGAAAATTAAAGCCGAGGAGATAGATATAGATGATGATGTATATAGAACAAAAGGAAAGCCACCCGCGTATTATCCTGACAAATTGAGTTGATCACCATTTAAAAATAACAAGAAATCCCTAGCATCTTTAAGACTTGAACAAGCAACATTGCATACTAAAGCAACGATTCGTCTCCCTTTTAGACGTGGATGGCATCACTGGTGTTAGAGTAAATGTGGACGGCGACCATGAGCTCATCATAGGAGTTTGATAGTTTTCAAAGAATTTTCACCTACTTAAATACAATATGTAACAATCAGGTGTTTAACCCACCAAACAAATAAAACAGCCAATGCACCTGTTAGAGTCCAGCCTATAAATTTAGCCATTGTGACACCAAATTTATCGATTAAGAACTTTCCAACTTTAGCTGAACGAATAC
>BNVZ01000191.1 GCA_025998475.1 Endomicrobiia bacterium
TGCCTGTATCCTCATCATTTTCTTTCCTGTTTCTATTCTTTCCATCATTGTGCTTCTCAGGAAACCTATCCTTGCCCTTTTCTTTTTCTTTCTCACTCAGTCTATTAGTCATATCCTGAATGCCCTCGCTTTCATCCTCTTCTTCTTCGCCTTCTTCTTCGTAGTTTGACGGGTTTGAATCTAAATCCACAGCCCATATATTGAAACCATTATAGGCGCCGTCTTTTTTGAACACTAACTTACGTACTGCTGCTCCATTTTTAAGTACGACAACAAAAATCCTATCTGACTGATGACTCATTGGCTTTTTGACGCACATATAATGTGAACCAGTTCGTGGGATAATATTAATCGGGGTTATCCATGACCCACTCATTATATCTGAACATTCATAATAGAGCAATTGAAACCTATGGGACTCCTCCTCCCCGACTGTACAGTAGCAGTCCTCGCCATCAGTGCTAGTATACAATCTTATATCAGTACAGTTTTCTACTAGTGTAATGGATGGTAGCATTGGATCTGAACTCGAACTACTTGAGCTTGAAGATGAGCTTGAACTCGAGCTACTTGAGCTTGAACTTGAACTGTCCGATGAAGGACTACTTGAGCTTGAAGATGAGCTTGAACTCGAGCTACTTGAGCTTGAAGATAAATAACTTAAGATAAAAATGCGAGGAATAGGAATTTTAACTAATCGGTCTATGAAGTCGTTGGGGGTGAGGGTGATGTCAGAGAGGATGGTGGTGAGTTTAGCACGGATGGCGGCGGCGGAGATATCTTCGAAGACGACGCGAGATATGCAATGAAATCGGTTAATGATCGTGTTGCGCATATCGGCATTGGCAGTGAGAGATAAGACTCTGATGAGGTTAGTGCATTCGGTGATATGGAGGTTGAGCTTAGAGAGGGCGTAGATAAGCTTGTCGCGGGGGACGATAGTGAGGTTAAGGCGAGAGATGGCGGCGGCAAGGTTGGTGCGGTCGTCGGGGGTGAGGTTGGGGATGATACTGACGATGTCTTCAAGTTGACCGCGAGGAATTTGAACTAATTTGTTCATGAAGTCGCTGAGGGTGAGGGTGGTGTCAGAGAGAATGGTGGTGAGTTCGGCACGGATGGCGGCAACGGTGGCGGCGTTGAGGCAGCGGAGGGCGAAGTGAGATAGGCAATAGAAGCAGTTGATGTTCGTGTTGTGCGCATTGGCATTGGCAGTGAGAGATAAGACTCTGATGAGGTTGGCGCAGTCGGTGATAGAGAGGTTGAGACTAGAGAGGGCGGTGACAAGCTTATTGCGGTCGGCGATAGGGAGGTTGAGGCGAGAAATGGCGGCAGCAAGGTTGGCGCGGTCGTCGGGGGTGAGGTTGGGGATGGTACTGACGAGGTCTTCAAGGGTTGGAATTGGTGATGTTGTCATTGTTGCGGCATTAATGATGTCATCAAAAGTTGGTGGAATTGATGATGATGATGGTGATGAAGAGCTTGATGAACTAAATGGTGCTAACAATGATGATGGTGATGAAGAGCTTAACGAACTAGATGATGATGGTGATGGTGATGAAGAGCTTGATGAACTAAATGGTGCTAACGATGATAATGTTGATGATGGTGGTGATGAAGATCTTGCCGAACTATATGTTGCTGACGATGATGGTGGTGGTGATACTAATGGCAGTTGTGTTTGTGTCTGTATTTTTTGAGGTTGTGGTGGGTGTAGAGTTAGTAGCTGTTGGTGTTGTGACGGGTCTGAATCTGAATCCACAACCCATTCACTGAAATCATTA
>BNVZ01000192.1 GCA_025998475.1 Endomicrobiia bacterium
GTTACAATAGATTTGTAGAAATTATGAAAGAAATGATCGTTCCAATGACTATGTACCTTATTACATTCAAGGTTGGCAATTGTTCTGGAATTAGTTTTATAGACTCTACAACACTAAAAGTTTGCGATAATCATAGGATTCACTCCAATAAAGTGTTTAAAGGTTTCGCAGAAAGAGGAAAAAGTTCAATGGGGTGGTTTTATGGATTCAAACTTCACTTAGTCATTAACGAAAAAGGAGAAATTCTCGCTTTTTGTTTGACTGCCGGAAATGCAGACGACAGAGATTGGAAGACTCTTTCGATTCTTACTAATAAAGTCTTTGGCAAGCTTTTAGTGTTGTAGAGTCTATAAAACTAATTCCAGAACAATTGCCAACCTTGAATGTAATAAGGTACATAGTCATTGGAACGATCATTTCTTTCATAATTTCTACAAATCTATTGTAACTTAGTAGTTTGGAGAAATAACTAGCCTTGTGTACGCTTATGTAGTTTTTATAGTAGCCTTTGAAGTTTCGAAAACACGACAGATGAAACATAATTATAATTGTCATTATTTCGCTTGCACCCATTGAACATCTTGGTTTCCAGTCTTTGTTTGTTTCATCGCCTATGAGATGCTCCTTGTGGTATTTATCAAATTCTTTGCAAAAGTCATCGATATCGCAGAATATTGAAATTAATAGGTTGTCTTGAAAATCTTGTTGTTCCATCATAAGTAATGGTGTCTCCTTCTGAATTTAAATTTGGGTTTGTACATTTGAATTTATCAGATCGGAGGCACTGTTTCTATGATTTTTTAAAATTTTGGTTCGTCGAACTCACGTTAACTTAAATTAATTAAGCCAGTAATTACATTGGCCTATATCTAAAGACACTATGATAATTAAAAATTATGTCAACATTTTTTTAAAATTGTGATAAAACTATGTCTAACAACTTATTTAATATTATGACTATTGAAAATTTTTGTCAAACAATCACGAAATCCAATGATTTCTTCATATATTTTTAATTTAATCTCAATTTATTAAATTAAAAAACATACAGTTATTGAAAACAAACCTTCTCAAGTCATAGAACCGCTGTATACTGGACGGTACGTACAGCGGTGAAAGATCGGCATATCAATTAATGGTAGTCTCCTATTCGATTTAAAGCTGTGCTGTTAACTATTTTTCAATACTACTATTTTTCCGAGTTTACAGAAATAAGAAGCAATACTAAACAAATATTTTATTTATTACTTCCATACGATTTTATCTGTAAGAATGAGCGCTAAAACCGACGCAAATACTTCTTCGTTATGAAGAACGTTGCCATAAATCGAATTCGAAACTCCCTTGCAATAACCATCTAATTTTGAAAGTTGACTATATAAAAATCCAAATAATTCTTCTTGCTGACCAAGCTGCACATGTTCATTATAAATACCAAATACTGTTCGCAACGTTATTTTATCATTTGGTATCACGAATTTTCCTGGTGTGGTACTTTGGATACTGAATACTTCGTTGCTTACCAAGCAAGCTGTATCTAATAAATTTTCAGTAATTTTTTTATTTTGTTTTTTTACAACATCTAATAATTTTTGGTAGTTTCCATCACCAAAAATTTTGTCAAATGTTTTTTGATCAAATTCGAGATCAAGACCAAAACCTTGCATAAATATCTTATAAGCATAATCTATCCCCATTTCATCGATCGCTAATTTTATTGGATTTGTTACTTTGGCAGCCGATGTTACTGCTTCTGGACT
>BNVZ01000193.1 GCA_025998475.1 Endomicrobiia bacterium
TTACCTTGATAGGTCTTATATGAACGCCTAATTATACTTTAACGATGGCGATGACAACAGCGAAGATGACAGCAACAAAGGCAAAGGTAAAAAAGGCAGCGGCGTAGTAGTCCCAACCCCAACCCCAGAAGACAACCTTTTAATGTCTTTTTATCCACTTTTTTTAAGTGGGTTGATGCATTCCATGAAAAACAGACGCAGTACGCTTCTCTTAAGCGGGCTTTTGCGAGCTACGTATTTTTTAGTAAATTTAGTCTGTTTTACTACAGTAAATATTTCAAAAAATCGCCTCTTACAAAACATCTGAAATTTCCTAAAAAAATCTAAATTATCACAAAGTTTACTAGTACTTTAAGTTAGTTGGCTATTGTACAGGTGCGGGCCGGGGTTGAACCGGCGAATAACAGTTTTGCAGACTGCTCCCTTACCACTTGGGTACCGCACCAATAAGTTGATTTGAGAGTATATAAAAATAACTCCTCGCAGTCAAAAAACCTTACTACTTTTTCTTTTTCGCACATACACTCAAAAAAGAGCTAGACTTCTCTCCAGTATATAGTTTAAACTTGAACGTTTCAGTTTAATCCAAAATATCTTTTTCCATTCTTGTACCTGTCAGATACTATTTTTAAACCTCTTCAGGCAACATGTAACATTTTCTACCGCCATACTTATTCTTGCCTAAAAATATTTTTCTGCTTCCTTTGATGGTACAATAAAAACTGTGTCTGTAAAGTAAAAGTAATAGGATGAAAGTAAGTAAGAAAAATAACGCACCTTATACATGTATGACAGGTATAACAGCTTATCTCAAGCTATAACAACATAAAAAATCAGACGCGAAAAGATGAAATTATAAGATAAGTGTGAAATTAAACCAAAAAACAGGAACGTACTTACAAAAGGGATTTATGATGATGGCAAACAAAAAGAAGAAAAACCATAGCGCTTTTTCCTTTCAAGGAACCTCGGGAACTACAATTTGACTTTTTACATTCGCGTAGCAATAAATCTTAAAAATTAATATTTATATTACTATTTTATTGTTATTTCTAAAGTTAAATCTAAAGCCGGAGACGAATGGGTAATCATTCCTACAGAGATCCTTTCAGCATCAAGTTTTGAGAATTTTTTTGCCGTTTCCAGATTTACACCTCCTGAAATCTCTATTTCAGGACTGTATTTTTTTGCAGAACTCTTTCTTATAAGATCAATCATTTCTTTTGTATTTTTAAAAGACGTGTTATCTAGCATTATAATGTCAGCTTTTGCATCTAATGCTTGTTTAACTTCTTTTATATTTTCACATTCCACTTCAACTGGAATCTTTCTATATCTTTTTCTAAACTCCGCTATTGCGGTAGTTAAATCTTTTGTAAGTTTTATATGATTATCCTTTATAAGGACCATATCATAAAGGCCGATTCTATGGTTGGTCCCGCCGCCACACCTTACGGCATATTTTGCAAGTTCCCTATATCCAGGAATTGTTTTTCTTGTATCATATATTTTTGTTTTGCCGTTATCTATGGATGTTACAAATTGATTTGTTATAGTTGCAATCCCAGACATATATTGCAGAAAATTAAGAGCCGTCCTCTCCCCGGTTAAAATTGAAAAAGACTTAATGAAAATTGTACCGAAAGAATATTGGATAAAATTCTCTTTCTATATACAGGTTTTGGGAAGAAGAATTTGTAAAGCAAGAAATCCAAATCATGAGATTTGCGCTC
>BNVZ01000194.1 GCA_025998475.1 Endomicrobiia bacterium
AGTCCTATATCCACAACTTTTGCTGACATTGTAACTGTCTCAGGTCTAATAATACGTCCTATATTGCCCTAAAGTACTCAAAACATCATCTTTACAATATTCTCTGTACTCAATTTTCTCTTTGCTCCTCCTACTCCCCCCTTTTTCTTTTCTTACTCCTTGCTATCCTTTGTTTTGTCAAACGTCCCTTTCTTTACTCCCATTAATCGCCTAAACCCATTCCATCTGACCCGCTTGCTTTCTTTTTATGTTTCATAGTACTTCTATTGTACTTTTATATATTAGTTATGCAAGAGGTCTAATGAACTACACATATCTTGTAGACGGACACAGAGCTTTGCGAGGTTCCTTGATAGGTGCAAGGACGCATTGGCTTTGACGACTAACGCTTTAGGTTCTTTGATTTTGCCAGTAGTTGTTAAAAAACCCCTCTAACTCTGTGACTTTTGCGACAAGCTCATCGGTGGCGGGAATGATGAAGTCGTTGACGAAGTTGGTGCGAGCGGCAACGGCACGGGCGAAGTCGGCATTGGCGATGTCTCGGTTGGCAATCTCGGCAATTCTGGTGGCGCAGTTGGCAGTGCGGCGGATACTGTCGGGTCCGATGAGGGGGGGGGTGGCGACGCGGGCGTATCCGGTGCGGTCGTGCCTATTATAATGACCAATGTTGTCAACAACTTCAGCAATGATGTATTCTGCAAAGCCGGTGGCTTGCAATGCGATGTAGGTGACACTTTCGGCGGCGTCGACGGTGTGAGTGTCGACGATGTAGTTCATGACTGTAGCGTCGACCCGGACGCCGTATCGGGGGATGACGACTTTGCCGACGACTGCATACGCGGCGGCGGTGGCGGCATTGATGGCTTTTCCTTCGGCGGAGCGAGCGGCGTTCCAATAGCCGATCACGGCGAGGGTGTCGTTGTAGGCGTCGGCAGCAGCACCCTCGTAGCTAACACAGGTTCTGTTTATAACAGTGACGGCGCGTTTGAGAGCTCTGGAGGCGGTGGTAAGGGCGTGCATGGCAGCGTTGTAGGCGTCGAGAGCTTCGGCGGCGGCGGCTTCGCTGGCACGGGCAACGGCGATGGTGGAGTTGGCAATCCTGTCGTCATAGGCGACGGTGTGAGTGTCGACGATATGGGTAACGGTGATGGCGAAGGTGCTACGGGTGAAGTTGTCGAAGTTGTAGTTGGGGATGTTGTTGACTTCTTGTCTAAGTTTTTCGATACGCTCGTTGAGGGTGGTTAGATCTAGATTTGGATCTAGATTTGGATTTGGATCTAGATTTGGATTTGGATTTGGAGTTGGGGTTGGAGTTAAATCTCTTCCACCTACATTCACTTTTTGAAGATCGATTTCTGTTCGTGCTTTTGCTCTTTTTCTTTCTTCTATTTCTCTTATTTTCTCTGGAGTAGCAGTCCTTCTGTTTACAAGGGAAGCATTCTTTTTATCGCAAGAACTTAAACATAAAAGACCAAATAAAACAATTGCACTTATTACTTTTTTCTTTTTCATTGATTTCTCCTGTTATTTTTCATTGCTTACTCCTGTTATTTTTCCATCACAATTGTAATTGGCAGATACCCGCATACTTCTTTAGACCTCCCGCACAACTTGAGTATTAAATTTAGAATTACAAATACCTGAACCTTGAGTTAAATCGCAGTTCAAAGGGTCTTTTGCTATTACTTATCTATTCTTTAGACTATTTTGAACCTTTTAAC
>BNVZ01000195.1 GCA_025998475.1 Endomicrobiia bacterium
TACGCGTTTCCTCAAATTTTCCATATTCATGTCAAAAATATTTTTGCCGTCAAGATAAACTTTGCCTTTACGATAATATGTTATGTCTAAATCATTCATTCTGTTCAAGGTTCTTAGGAATGTAGTTTTACCGCTGTTTGCGGGACCTATAACGCTTAAAATTTCGTTTTGGATAATATTGATGTACGGTGTTTTCAAAACACATTTCTTATTATAGTAACAACTTAAATTTTCTACCTTTATCTTATCTACCATTTTCTACGTTTCCTGAAATATATTCTAGCAACGATAGCAACACAGCTCATCGTTAAAACAATCATCAAAAGAACAAGCGCTGTGCCATATACTACATTCTCTGGCATATTTGGAATCTGTGTTGATATAATATACAAGTGGTATGGAAGAGCCATTACCTGATCAAGTATTGAGTGAGGTAAATGAGGAATATAAAAAGCCGCAGCGGTAAGCAATATCGGAGCAGTTTCCCCTGATATTCTTGCTATGCTGAGTATTGCTCCAGTTAAAATACCTGGAAGAGCGTTCGGAAGAACTATATGTCTTATAGTTTGCCAACGACTTACGCCTAAAGATAAACTTGCCTCTCTAAAAGAATAAGGCACACTGTTTAACGCTCCTCGTGACGTGGTTATAATAACAGGAAGTTCCATTATAGATAAAGTCAAAGCCCCGGCAATAATGGAAACGCCTAATTTTAAAAGCATAACAAAAATACCTAGTCCAAACAATCCATAAACAACTGATGGAACTCCGGCTAAATTTACAATAGCAAGTTTAATTATTCTTGTAAGCAAATTATTTTTTGCATATTCATTTAAATAAATTGCTGCGCAAACGCCTATAGGAAGAGTTATTAAAACGGCGCATGAAACTATTGAAAGAGTTCCTAATATTGCAGGAAGAATTCCACCTTTGCGCATGCCACTTTTAGGCATAGAGGTTAAAAATTCCCAACTAATTGCGGAAGCTCCATTTTTTATAATTATAAATATAATCAAAAGGACTGGAACAATGGCTAAACTGGTTGCAACACAAAGAAGCAAATATGAAAGCTTTTGTGATAATTTAGGGTTAAGTTTTATCATGAATTTTTATTTTTTCCTAAAAATATATCTGCTATAAAATTTACAAAAAACGTTATCACAAAAAGCACAAGTCCTATGGCAAACAAAGATTTGTAATGCATGCCACCTCTTACGGCCTCACCCATTTCAGCTGCTATTGTTGCAGTCATAGTTCTTACAGGATCGAAAATGGAGTGAGGGATATGAGCGGCATTTCCCGTTATCATCATAACAGCCATAGTTTCGCCGATTACCCTGCTTATACCAAGCATTATAGCGGCCACTATACCTGGCATTGCCGCCCTTAATACTATTCTTCTTATGTCTGCCATTTTTATTTCAGAAATCGTACCAAAGGGCGTGCGTGATATTTTAAAATCTCTAGTTGAACTTATGGCTGCGATTCCAAGCATAGTTATTGGATTTGTAGGACTAACTATAGTTGTCCCTATTGTAAAAAATATTTTTAACCTGCCTACGGGTCTTACAGCACTTTCAGGATCAATAATGCTTGCGTTTATGGCTATACCAACAATAGTTACAATATCGGAAGATGCGATTCGTTCAGTTCCTCGGCAATATAAGGAAGGCGCTCTTGCTTTAGGAGCTACTCAGT
>BNVZ01000196.1 GCA_025998475.1 Endomicrobiia bacterium
CTGCACCATGCCCACCTGCAGAAGCTTTTTGCTCCTCCAACTTTTGATTCTCTTCCTTTAGTCTTTCATTTTCTTTCTTTGCCTTATCTGCTTCTTTCTTTACACGAGCAACTTCTTCCCTTGACTTCCGAGTCTCCTCTTCCCTTTCCTGTTCCGTTTCTGTCAGATCTTCAATATACCTTTTCAACTCTTCATTTTCTCTCTCTAAACTCTCATTTTCTTCCTTTGCCTTCCGAGTTTCTTTCTGTGCTTCCCGAGTTTTTTCCTCTGCATGATCAATGCCCTCTCGAGTATCTTCCTTTATCACTATAGCAAAATTTTCAAATTCTTCCTTTGCTCTCTTAGCTTCTTCCTTTTCCTTAGCAACCTCAGCTCTTAACTTTTCATTTTCTATCTCTAAACTCTCAACTTTTTCCTTAGCTTGAGCTTCACTCTCATCTGTGCTACCTGCATCATGTCCACCTGCAGAAGCTTTTTGCTTCTCCAACTTCCTCTTCAACTTCTGATACTTTTCACTTAACATAGCAACTTCTTCCCGCGCATTCCCAGCTTCTTTTACTGCTACCTCAGTTTTTTCCTTTAACATAGCAACTTCTTCCCGCGCATTCCCAGCTTCTTTTACTGCTACCTCAGTTTTTTCCTTTAGTCTCTTAGCTTCTTCTTTTGCTTTCTCGGCTTCTGCCTTTGCCTCGACCAAACACTTTCTCAACTCTGTAGCTTTTTTCTCCACAGCGTATGACGCCCTCGCCCACCTACCTTCGTTTGTTGAATAGGATTGCAACTTTCAATTTCTTCATTTGCCTCCTCGGCCTTTTTTCTTGCCTGTTGTACTTGTGCTTCCTTATCTTTAATAGCTCTTTCTAACTCAGCTTTGTCTTCCTTGGATTTTTCTGTAACTCTAGCCAACTTCTTCTCCAACTCCACTATAGATCCTTCCAGCACGCTAACACGAACATTTTTCTGAGCTGTTTCTTCATTTGCCTTCTCGACCTCTTCCCTTCTCTGTTCTGTTTCAGCTTCCCGTTCAGCTTCCCTATTTTTAATAATTTTTTCTAACTCCTCTATAGACCTTTCCAGCTCACTAACACGAGCATCTTTCTGGTGTGCCTGTTCTACTGCTTTATTTAGTCCATTAATTTCTTTCTGTGCCTCATTCTCAGCGTCTCTTGCCTGAGCAGCTGCTCTCTCAGTTTCTGCCTTTGTCTGTTCTGCCTCAGCTCTGAATTCTTCGTATTCTTTTGTAACCCCAGACAACTCCTTCTCCAACTTCGCTATATACTCTTCCATTTCATTAGCATGAGCAGCTTTATGAGCAATTTCTTCCTTTGTCTTCTCGGCCTCTCTACTTAGCCGCTTAAGCTCCAATCTCTCCTCCACAGCATTATTTTTCTCTTCATTATCTTTCTCTTCAGCTTCTTGTTGTTTCTGTATGGCTCCACGCCTTAAATTCTCATTATGAGTAATACGATCCGCAGTATCCTTCGCAGCATTATCCAAACTATCTAACTTTTCACGCAACTCATTCTCACGCTTATTAAGTTCTTGTCTTTCTATTGTTGTATGTTTCGCTAACTGATCCAGCTCCTCCTGCTTTGCATTCTTATCATTATTATTAGCACTATCAACCTCCTTCTTTTTGGCCTTCATATTTTCATTAATATTTTCTATAGCCTTAGCTATACCA
>BNVZ01000197.1 GCA_025998475.1 Endomicrobiia bacterium
GCGCACAGAGACGAAAAAACCGATGAACCTCCGTAAGAAAGAAGAAGCAAAGGCATTCCTGTTACAGGCATCATACCCATAACCATACCGATGTTGATTATAACATAAAAGGTAAACATTGTGGCAACTCCTGACGCAACAAGAGCCCCGTATCTGTCGCGAGCCTCTTTTGCTATTACAAAAGCTCTCCAGATAAAAAGAAAATAGCAAAAAAGCGTAAGTTGAGCCATAATCCAACCGCCTTCTTCCCCTATAACGGAAAAAATAAAATCCGTATGTTGTTCCGGCAAAAAACCAAGCTGTATCTGCGTTCCATTTTTAAAACCTTTCCCCGTAAATTTTCCTGAACCTATTGCAATTTTAGACTGTATTACATTATAACCTGAACCTCTTGGATCCGCTTTAGGATTTAAAAATACTATAAGCCTTTTTCTTTGATAATCTTTTAACGATTTTCCAACCGGTACAGAAGTTGCGCACCCAATAAGTATTGCCACGCACAAAATTATAGGATAAACGGCAGGAATCTTAACTTTCAATTTCCGCAAAAACCAAAAACCCGCAATTATTAAAAACAATCCCATAAAAACTATATAAAATCCATTCCATCCTGTTTTTAAAAAAAATGCAAGGTTAGTTAAAAATGTTTCATTATGCAAAACCTTAAGCTGCATATCCACAAATGTTTCCAAAAGAGGGATACCTACTGGAAGACCTACAAGAATTATTATGCACAGCAAGTAAAAAGGCTCAAATCCTATTATAAAAAGAAGAACAAAAGTAACAGGAAGGTAAGAAAGAGTAGAAGAAAAATCCGGCTGCAGCATTATAAGTATCAGGTGTCCTGTAAGCATTGCAAACACAGAAACCAAAAATGATATTTTCTTTACTTCTTTTACTTTTGTTCTTCTTTTTATAATAGGATTTGAGCCTTTTTACTTGCTGTGCATAATAATTCTTGTAGGTCTTCCAGTAGGTATCCCTCTTTTGGAAACATTTGTGGATATGCAGCTTAAGGTTTTGCATAATGAAACATTTTTAACTAACCTTGCATTTTTTTTAAAAACAGGATGGAATGGATTTTATATAGTTTTTATGGGATTGTTTTTAATAATTGCGGGTTTTTGGTTTTTGCGGAAATTGAAAGTTAAGATTCCTGCCGTTTATCCTATAATTTTGTGCGTGGCAATACTTATTGGGTGCGCAACTTCTGTACCGGTTGGAAAATCGTTAAAAGATTATCAAAGAAAAAGGCTTATAGTATTTTTAAATCCTAAAGCGGATCCAAGAGGTTCAGGTTATAATGTAATACAGTCTAAAATTGCAATAGGTTCAGGAAAATTTACGGGGAAAGGTTTTAAAAATGGAACGCAGATACAGCTTGGTTTTTTGCCGGAACAACATACGGATTTTATTTTTTCCGTTATAGGGGAAGAAGGCGGTTGGATTATGGCTCAACTTACGCTTTTTTGCTATTTTCTTTTTATCTGGAGAGCTTTTGTAATAGCAAAAGAGGCTCGCGACAGATACGGGGCTCTTGTTGCGTCAGGAGTTGCCACAATGTTTACCTTTTATGTTATAATCAACATCGGTATGGTTATGGGTATGATGCCTGTAACAGGAATGCCTTTGCTTCTTCTTTCTTACGGAGGTTCATCGGTTTTTTCGTCTCTGTGCGC
>BNVZ01000198.1 GCA_025998475.1 Endomicrobiia bacterium
TGGGCATGGCGTTGATAAGTTTTTGAATGTCCGAATTTTGAGCTGGTGTTGGCAATGATAATGAGTTTGACAAACTAGATGATGGTGATGATGACGGTGATAAACTAAATGATGATGATGCTGATTTTGACGGACTAGATGGTGATGACGATGGTGATGAAGAGCTTGATGAGCTAAATGATGATGATTCAGAGTTTGACGGACTAGATGACAGTGGAGTTGATGGCAACGATGGCGCTGCAGAGACTGACGAAATGGACGATGCTACTGATGATGATGATGGTGATGAAGAACTTAACGAACTAGATAATGGTGAAGCTGATGAAGGTGCTGCTTCTTCTCTTACTCTTTTTTCTTCTTCTATCCTTTTCTTTTCGGCCTCTTGTTTTGTTTCTTCGTGACGACGGCGCATGTTAATGAAATCGATGCGGGCGGCGGGGTAGTAAGTATTTATGAGTTTGTCCATAAGGTCGACACGGGCGTCGGTGGATCTAAGAATAAAAAGTAAATTGATGAAATCGACGTAATCGGTGGTGTTGTTGAAAAAAAAGGAGTCAGAGAGTATGTGGATGAGTTTGGCACGGTCGTTGTTGTAGGCGTTGAAATCAGACAGGATGTTGATGAGGTGGGTACGGTTGATGACGGTAAAGAACTTGGAATCATATAGAAGATTAACAAGGTTGACACGGTTGCGGTCAGTGAAGCCACAGCTGGCTAGGACATTAATGAGTTTAACTCGATCGGCGGTCGCGAGGATATGGGTGTTAGTGAGGAGTTTGATGAATTTGGTACGGGCGTCGAGACCGCAGTGAAGGTCAAGGCCATAGAAGGCACGGACGAGGTTGGCGCGGATTTTGTCGGTATGGTAGCGAGAGATGACACCGATAAACATGCTACGATAGGCAGGATCGAGAAGGTCGGATCTAGAGAGAAGTTCTAAGAGATTGGCAGGATCGTCGGTCGCAACACTGAGGCTAGAGAGGATGTCGATAATATCTATTATAACTCCGGTGGAGAGGACACGGTTTGAAAGGACTTTAATAAGAGTAGTGGGTTTGTAATTTTTGATAAATTCATTGTAGTTGTGTCTGTTGTTATCATAATTGCCTAAGCGGAGAAGAATGACAATTTTATCACGTGCGTCGACGGGAAGACAAGGATTAATGAAGAGTTTGATGAGTTTGACTCGGTCATCGGCGGGGAGACGCTGATCAATGAGGATTCTTATAAAATCTAAGTTGGTGTTGACATATTTGGCGGGGAAATAGATTTGTTCATTGAGGACCATGAGGAGTTTGTCGCGGGCTTTGGCTGGGAGAAGGGGATCAATAAGGACATTAGTGAATTTGGTGCGTTCGTTGTTAGTAAGTTCAGGCATACAATTAACAATCTCTTGAAAGGATGGATCTGGTGAGCTAATTGGAGTTGAATTTGGATCTATTTCACCCACTCCTTTTATTTTATCTTTACCAACTACAACTTCTTCTATTCTTTTACGTTTTTCATCTTCTTTTCTTTTTTCCACTGCTTTTATTTTTCCTGGAGTAGCAGTCCTTCTGTTTACAAGTACAGCATTCTTTTTATCGCAGGAGCTTATTATCAATCCTACTATTATCGTTATTAACCCTGTTGTTTTTTTCATCGTTCTTTCCTCCTTTGCTCTCTA
>BNVZ01000199.1 GCA_025998475.1 Endomicrobiia bacterium
TGCCTTACCTTGCCTGCTTCTGTTCCTGCTCCTGTTGCTGTTCCTGTTACAGTCGGTGGTACTGTTCCTGCTCCTGTTGCTGTTGCTGTTGGTGATCCTGTTGGTGATCCTGCCTTACCTTCGCCTCATCAATGCCCTCTCTGACCCCAACCTCTTCCCCAACGACCGCCTCGTCAACCTCTTCAAGGCCCTCTGTGACTCCAGCATCTTCGACACCGACCGCCTCAGCTTCATCAATGCCCTCTGTGACCCCCGATTCTCTTACGACCGCCGCGTCAACTTCTTCAAAGCCCTCTCTGACTCCAGCATCTCCAACGAAGCCCGCATTAGCTTCATCATAGCCCTCTCTCACCCCGACCTCTCCGACGAAGTCCGCCGCCGCCGCTTCATCAAAACCCTCTCTGACCCCAACCTCCACGACAACGACCGAATGAACTTCATCAAAGCCATCTCTGACCACAGCATCTCCAACGCAGCCCGCCTCAACTTCATCAAAGACCTCTGTGACCACAACATCTCCAACGCAGCCCGCCTCAACTTCATCAAAGCCCTCTGTGACCCCGCCCTCACCGACAACAACCGCCTCCACTTCATCCATTTCCTCTCTCACCCCGACCTCACCGACAACAACCACCTGAACTTCATCAAAGCCCTCTTTGACCCCAACCTCTCCCTCTCCAACGACCGCCGCGTCAACTTCATCAAAGCCCTCACTCACCCCGCCCTCTTCTTCCACGACCGCCACCGCTTCATCGAAGCCCTCTCTGACTCAAGCATCTCCAACTCCGGCCGCCTCAGCTTCATCAATGGCCTCTGTGACTACGACCTCTCCAACGACCGCCGCATCAGCTTCATCAAAACTCTCTCTGACTCCGACCTCTTCCCCAACGACCGCCGCCGCTTCATCATAACCCTCTGTGACCCCCGCTTCCCCAACGCCCACCGCCGCCGCTTCATCAATGCCCTCTCTGACTCCAGCATCTCCAACGAAACCCGCATCAGCTTCATCAAACCCCTCTCTGACCACAGCATCTCCAACGTCTGCCGCCTCAGCTTCATCCATTTCCTCTCTCACCCCGCCCTCACCGACTACAACGGCCGCCTCAGCTTCATCAATGGCCTCTGTGACTACGACCTCTCCAACGACCGCCGCATCAGCTTCATCAAAACTCTCTCTGACTCCGACCTCTTCCCCAACGACCGCCGCCGCTTCATCATAACCCTCTGTGACCCCCGATTCCCCAACGCCCACCGCCGCCGCTTCATCAATGCCCTCTCTGACTCCAGCATCTCCAACGAAACCCGCATCAGCTTCATCAAAGCCCTCTCTGACCACAGCATCTCCAACGTCTGCCGCCTCGACTTCATCATAGCCCTCTTTGCCGACTGCATCAACAACGAAGAAATCAGCATCAACTTCATTAAAGCCTTCTGTAACCCCGCCCTCACCGACTACAACGGCCGCCTCAACTTCATCAGAATCCTCTCTGACCCCAACCTCACCTACATCCGCCGCGTCAACTTCATCAAGGCCTTCTCTGCCCCCAACCTCACCGACGACCGCCGCCGCAACCTCATCAACGATCCCTCTGGCACTTCCCTCCAAGATTTGTAAAAATTATGTTTCATTATTTTTAATATTTCAGACGAAGTAACTC
>BNVZ01000200.1 GCA_025998475.1 Endomicrobiia bacterium
CAAAAACAGCGAAAGTGGCGAAAGCGAAAAGAATAATAGACATACAATAACCGTTGGTAGTAGTTAAATTAAAGGCAAGCAAGTAATATGCACAGCGATTGATAGGGCAAGGAGCACGATTTTAGTTCTTGTAAAACGTATTGTTCTGTTAAAGCTCCTTTGAAATGGCTAAAAAGTTCTTGATTTGTATCTACCAAATTCTGTATGGTTAGGCCTGCCTTTGCAGATAATAAACCAACGTCAAGCATATATAATTTAAAGGCTGTTTCTCGATAACTTGATAAGGGAATTTTTGTGTTATTAACCCTGCTTATTTTATAAACCAATCCTATTTGTTCTAACCAATACAGTGCATCTTCATATTGGCTTGCCCTTGCACCTTCTTTTACATTTTTATAAACCCATTGCTTTTTTTCTTTCGCAAGTTGTGCCGGTATGGCGTTCCATATCATTCCAACTTTTGGAATAGAAGCACTATTTATGTGTTTTGAAAAATCCTTTTCGTAATTTGCTATGATATTTTCTTGTATCGATCTAACCTCTTGCATGTTCTGTTGTTGTATATATGAAAGTACTGCTTTTGGCATACCACCGATAAAATAATAAAGTTTTAATTTAGATATTAAATCGTCTTCTATAACAGTAAAAATATTATAATCTTTGTTTGTTAAAGCTTGTTTGTATCTGGTTTCTTCAATAGCCTCTAAAAACTCTGAAAAATTTAAAGGATACAAACTCAATGTTTCAACTTTGCCAACAGGAAAAGAACTATTAGTATGTGTTGCAACACCTAACATACTGCCAGCAGCGATAATATTGTATTCTGGTGATTGTTCGCAAAAATATTTAAGACAACTCAGCGCTCTAGCGCATTCTTGAATTTCATCAAAAATGATGAGATTGTTGTGCGGATCTATCTTAGAAGCACTTAGTAATTCAAGCTTATTTATAATGTTTTGAGGGTCTATGTCTTTTTGAAATATCTCGCGTGCTTTAATATTAATATCAAAATTTATATACACAGTATTACTGTACTGTGTTTTTCCAAATTCCTGTATAAGCCAAGTTTTTCCCACTTGTCTAGCGCCTTCAATTATCAGCGGCATTTTATTAACTTTATTTTTCCAAGAAACAAGTTTTGCCATAGCGTGTCTTTTCATAATACATCCTTTAAAGCATTTAGTGCACACCAGTATAAGTTATTATTCACATAAAGTCAAAGGATAAAAAAAGCACTTGCTACATAAAATCTATGCGAATTTGTGAAAGACAGCAGTGATACCTTTCACAAGTTCTTCTCTGTGCTTTTTTACTTCTTGATTCTTTTCTATTGCAAGTTTTTCATTGTTTTCTACTTCTTGTTTATTGCCTGAACTTATAAACTGTGCAGCTATGGCTTGTTTAAAGTCTTTCATTAGACCTCTTGCATAACTAAGTATTAAATTCAAGAATACAAATACCTGAAACCCAAGTTAAATCGCAGTCCAAAGGGTCTTTTGCTATTACTTATCTATCTTTAGACTATTTTAAACCTTTTAACAAATACTTTAATGTTTTCTACTATAATCATCTGATAAATCTTTCTATTTAACTCTTTATCTTCTTTTGTCAGTGGGTGTTTCTTTGATCTCTTTTTTTAAAACCAGTGTGTTTGTA
>BNVZ01000201.1 GCA_025998475.1 Endomicrobiia bacterium
AAAACGAAGTTACAATCGGAGGCAATGTTTATGGCGGTCATGTTTTCAATAACGGAGACGCAAATGATAATAAAGTTATAATTAATGGTGGAAGGATTGAAGGAAATGTTTTTGGCGGTGGTGTTTACAATGACGGAAACGCAAATAATAATGAAGTTACAATTAATGGTGGAAGGATTAAAGGAAATGTTTTTGGCGGTGTTCTTCATGGCGATAAATGTGACAAGAGCAAAGTCTTTGCCACTGGTAATACAGTAACTATCACAGGGGCCCCGACGTTTGGCACTTGGACTGGGACTACTTCATCGAGTGTCTCACCAGCATCAGTATTAGTCTCAGCCCCAGCCCCAGCATCTTCCGCCTCTTCGTCAAGTAGCTCGTCAAGCTCATCGTCATCATCTTCATCTGCAGATAGCACATCGAGTGCCTCATCAGCATCAGCACTAGTCTCAGCAGGCAACGACGGCGCACCATCAGACCCAGATGTTTCAGAATTTAACACCACAGTACTGTGCAAAACAATACTGTGCGGAGGCATTTGTTATAATCCTAGCATTGAATGCGATGTATCAGGCAACACATTAGTTGTTAAAGAAACAGATACAATTACAGTAGAAGGAATAAATAGTTTTCAAAATTATAAATTTGACTTGTCGCCAAATTTAGAACCCGGCAAGCCAATTTTGATAGCAAATGGTGGCGGTTGCAGTTGGAACAAAGACAAGAGTAAGCCCACCGACCCCTGCCCCCTAAAACTCTCAGAAACCAGCATAACCGTATGTTCTAAGGAAGTAATAAACAAAGGACGATATATATTGATACGCAGTCGCAATAGTCTAAAACAAGAACAAGGATTTGACGTGACAGGCAAAAAGTATAAGCTTAGCAAAGAAAAGGGAGTAGTCCAAGACCAAAGCAACAACAACGGCGAACAACAACCCTCAGCCCAATCCTCAGCCTCATCATCTTCTTCTTCTTCGGCAAGTAGCTCGTCAAGCTCATCGTCATCATCTTCATCTACAGATAGCACATCGATTGTCTCATCAGAATCAGCACCAGACCCAACAAGCAACAACGACGGCTCACCACTAACCCCAGCCCCATCATCTTCCTTCTCTTCGTCAAGTAGCTCGTCAAGCTCATCGTCATCATCGTCTAGTTCATCAAGCTCTTCAACAGCAACAGCACCAGACAAAGACAAAGACAGCAGCGAAAATGACAGTGACAGCGGCGTAGAAGGTAAAAAAGAAAAAGAAGTAGATGAAGATGAAGATGAAAATAAAACAGAGAAAAAGAAAGAAGAAAAAGAAGTAGATGAAGATGAAGATGAAAATAAAACAGATAAAACAGATCCAGATCCAAAGAAGAAAGAAGAAGATGAATCTCAAACTGAAGCTGCATCAGCTGGAGATGGGTCTAAATCATCTTCTTTGGATTCTTCGTCGTCTTCTCCATCAGCCTCATCATCTTCTTCTTCTTCGTCAAGTAGCTCGTCAAGCTCATCGTCATCATCTTCATCTACAGATAGCACATCGATTGTCTCATCAGAATCAGCACCAGACCCAACAAGCAACAACGACGGCTCACCACTAACCCCAGCCCCATCATCTTCCTTCTCTTCGTCAAGTAGCTC
>BNVZ01000202.1 GCA_025998475.1 Endomicrobiia bacterium
GTTTTATCAAATGCTTTCTTTACTCCCATTAATACTAAACCCATTCCACCCGACCCACATGCTTTCTTTTTCTGTTTCATAGTACTTCTATTGTACTTTTATATGTTAGTTATTAAGAGGTCTAATGAAGAAGTGTAAATGTAAAGCAGTAATGATGGGAGTGGTTGTTTTATCTGGTCTTGTATTTAGTTCAACGGAGGCTCGAGCTGATATGACGATTACAGACCTTATGGAGGAGAGGGTGAGTCTTGAGAAGCGGATTTCGGAGCTTGATGCTGAAGTCAGGAGAGATTTAGGTTTGCTGAAGATGGTTCCTGCTGCAGATAACATTAAGATAATTAATAAATATAAGACGAGGATTATGGAATTAAACATGCTATTGGGACTATGGAGATGAGTATAGATGATAATGAATGTCTTGCGATTTGGGAACGGAGTGATAAAAAAGATAAACGACCACAACCGCAAGAATTTGATGCAGCAGCACGGAATAGAACAATAGATGACGATAATGAATTGCTTCAGATGAAGCATAAGTATATCGAGTCTTTAAAAGACAAGTCAGATTTGACACTTAAGAGTTATGATGACTTTAAAGAAAACAGCAAACAATGGAGGCTCAACTAAGACAAGCTGACGCTGTCAAATCGTTAAAGGTGTTATTAAAGCGATAATAGATGAATAGATAATAAATGAAGTGTGCGATAGATACACGCCAAGCGCTAAAAGAGTCAGTGTAAAGCGTAAGACGCAAAGATAAAACAGATGAGGGAGAGCAAGGATGGGGAATTTAAAATGTCCATTATCCTTCCTTCCTCCTCTCTTTTTTTTACCAAGTATGATATTCTGATTCTTTTTTCGTATTGTTCTACACGATATGACGCCAAAACTTGACACAAGCCGTGGAAAGTTGTAGAACGTTCTTCCAGTGTTGGTTGTTGAACTTGCGGTGCTATAAGCCTACTACGTCAAAAAAAACTAAGATAGAGAAAACATTATGACAAAAACAAGATTATTAATTTCATCCTCAAGAACTAAGACAGAGAAAGCATTATGAGAAAAACAAAATTATTAAATTCATCTTCATTTATTTTACTTGGTTTTTTGGTTTTAAGTTCCTGCGATAAAAAGAACGCGAGCCTTGTAAACAGAAGGATTGCTACTTCAGAGAAAATAAGAGAAATAGAAGAAAGAAAAAGAGCAAAAACTACACCAACTCCAGATCTAACTCCAGTTAACCCTCCAATTCCAACCCTTCAAGAACTCGTCAATGCCATCCCCGACCTCTCCGACGAAGTCCGCCGCCGCTTCATCAATGCCCTCTCTGACTCCAGCATCTCCAACGAAGCCAGCATCAGCTTCATCGAAACCCTCTGTGACTCCGACCTCGACCCCGACGACCGCCGCCGCTTCATCAATGCCCTCTCTGACTCCAACCTCTTCGACGACCGCCTCCGCCGCTTCATCAAAGCCCTTTCTGACCACAGCATCTCCAACGCAGCCCGCCTCAACTTCATCAATGCCCTCTCTCACCGCATCATCCCCGACGATCGCCGCCTCAACTTCATCAATGCCCTCTCTCACCGCATCATCCTCGACGATCGCCTCCTCAACTTCATCAAAGCCCTC
>BNVZ01000203.1 GCA_025998475.1 Endomicrobiia bacterium
CCATCCTCTTTAACAAAAGCCTACCTTTTCATTTGTTACTGTGATTTGACTAGCAAGGATAAATTAAAACTTAAACTTTAACCGCTATGCCCTTATTTTCAACTTGCCAATTGCAACGCCTGTAATTGACAGTTCGAAAATACCAAACAAAAAGCTAATCTGCGTTGATGGTTGTTTGGGAGATTAAAACTTTCAAAGATTGTTAAAAATTACTCATCTCTCATAGAACAAAATCTTCCGCACATTGTGCATACGTCTTCTTGGCTAGCCATGAGTTTTGTTCTTTCTTTTGCAAATTTTACAGGGTCTATACAAAACTCTTTTTGCTTTTCCCAGTTTCTTGCTTTACGCCACTTAGACATTTGGCCATCATATTCCTTTGCGCCTGATACGCCTTTAACAATATCTGCTGCATGAGCAGCTATTCTTGCAGAAATAACGCCGACACGGACATCCTGCAAGTCGGGAAGTCTTAGGTGCTCTGCAGGTGTAACATAACAAATAAAATCAACTCCATACGACGCAGCTATTGCCCCGCCGATGCTTGAAGTTATATGGTCATATCCTGGAGCTATGTCAGTTACTAGAGGCCCGAGAAAATAAAGAGGTGCGTTGTGTCCTAATTTTTTTGCAAGAACTACATTTGCTTCAATTTGATTTAGAGGAACATGGCCTGGCCCTTCTATCATGGACTGAACACCTGCTTTTCTTGCTCTTAAAACAAGTTCTCCCAAAACTGCAAGTTCAGCAATTTGTGGATAATCTGACGCGTCTTGTATGCAACATGGTCTAAAACCATCGCCAAGACTTAATGTAACGTCATATTTTTTTGCTATTTGTAAAAGCTTATCGTAGCGTTCAAACAAAGGGTTTTCTTTTCCTGTTGCATTGATGCATTTAACCAAGAACGAACCACCTCTGCTTACCACTCCAGTAAGACGTCTATGGCGATTTAATATCTCTACGGTAGCTTTATTGATGCCACAGTGAACTGTCATAAAATCCACACCCTGTTGCGCTTGCTCTTCTATGATGTCAAATAGAAGATCGCCATCAATCTGAGATATTTCCTTACCCTTTGCAACTGTTTTGCAAGCCGCTTCATAAATAGGCACTGTTCCAACTTGTACATGTGAAGCTGCAAGAATTTCTTTTCTTATCTGGTTTAAGTTTCCACCGGTTGACAAGTCCATAATCGCATCTGCTCCAGATTCAACCGCAATATCTAATTTTGCAAGTTCTTGTGCAATATCTATGTGATCTGGAGAGGTACCGATATTAGCGTTAACTTTCGTTTTTAACCCAGTACCGACAGCTATAATTTTTTTTAAGGTTCTATTGAAATTTTTAGGAATAACGATAGTTCCAGCAGCAACGCCTGCTCTAATAAATTCTTCGCTTAAACTCTCATATTGAGCCACGCTCTTTATTAAGTCGTTAGTATGTTTATTTTGCGCGTCTTGCATTAGTGTCATTTCCTTGGTTTCCATAAGTTTACTCTCCTTGTTAAATGGATTTTCGCTTCTGCGGGAATGACAACAGCGCAATGGATTCCCGATTTTGCGCAAATGATAACAACACTGGGTGCGACGTTTAAAGATTGCCGTCAT
>BNVZ01000204.1 GCA_025998475.1 Endomicrobiia bacterium
TGGCGGTTCCGAAACGGGATGCCATAAATGTCCTGTAACAAATTTTAAAACACCGAAATCTCTAAAAAAAACAAAACCTTCCTTTAATAAAAATCCGAAGATTAAAACCACAAAGACAATGGATAATATGCCACATACACAAATTACTATCTCAATTAGAGTATCAAAAGCTTTTCGCATTTTATATTCCTTACGACGACATCAAACATTACACTATTTTTGTTTATCAATTCTTACTCGTCTCGTTTATTTGGTTTGTCTAAAAACCAAAGAGCCATACTTCATAAGTCCACAAATATCCAAAATAAGAGAAAATAAACTAACCAGACCCCCCTTATTTAGTAGACAACAAGCTAAGCTATTTTTGTTAATACTAATGGTGTAGCATATCCGATAGCTAAATGTCTACGGCATTTGTTATAAAATACACGACAAACGCAACATCCTTAACGTCTTTGCAAAACTCACAGGGACAATATTACTTGCCCTCCACTACTTTAGATGAAATACAAGATAACTCGTTGGCTTACGGGATTGCACAGCATAAATAAGGTGTGCTTACATTTTTCGGTTGGCATATTGTCGATATATGCCACCCAATGATTTTCCGGTTACGCATATCAAGACAATCGTTAAATGTTTTCATTACTTGGCTCTATTTTATAGGCTTTTCTTAGCATCCTCCAAATCGGGGAAGCATGACCGGTCAAACATAGCAGCAATGACTTGCTGGAGTTTTTTTAGAGACAACCTGAATTTCTTCACACTATATGTAGAAAATTTTTCTTTATAATCTTTAGAGTCAGAAGCAGCTTGATTTATTAAATAGTGCATTTATTTTCATATTTTTAAATTAAATCTAAAGGTAAACCCTTTATGCTTTTCCAATTTTATGCCGAAGTCAAAACAGTGCATATCTCTATAAACCTTAATTTCATAATCCGTCATTTCAACATCTATCATTTCATTACCCGAAAAATTAATTTTTTTTGAGACCGTGGTTCCTATGCTAAAATCCCCTCTCCACTTTGGAGTAAACCACACGCCTAAACCAAACGTGTTTTTCACTTTAGTATTTTTTACATCCGGCAAAACTTTTTCCAAAGCAACCTTAAACTGTAAAGAATTTTGTTTCTGGCTGCCTAATTTTACATTTAAATCAAGATCAAAAGCCTTAAACCCATTATGTTTAAGATTATGAATTTCTTTTGATTGTATATTTATATGTTTTGTAATATTCCACGTTAATTTTGTGGTAAGTGGCGACCACTTCTGATCATCAGATATCTTATTCGACCTATTATGCAACCAATTGTAATTAATAGTATTTCCCATTGTAAGTTTATCGTCAAGAAAACACATTTCATTAGTAAGGCTACAGTTACTAACCTTAATTCCATCAACAGCTCTATCAAAAAAACGATTTGGCTTCGTTCTTAGCTTATACGAATAATCGGGTATAAATTTCCACCAATCTGTTAGTTCAAATATTGTTTTTAAACCACAGCCATACTGTGTATAAAAAGGTTTTTGATAGTTTCCTTTGTCATCTTTGTCACAATAATTTTCGACTATTTCCACATTAGGTATTAATGTTACT
>BNVZ01000205.1 GCA_025998475.1 Endomicrobiia bacterium
CTTGACACAAGCCGTGGAAAGTTGTAGAACGTTCTTCCAGTGCTAGTTGTTGAACTTGCGGTGCTATAAGCCTACTACGTCAAAAAAAACTAAGACAGAAGAAACATTATGACAAAAACAAGATTATTAAATTCATCTTCAATAACTAAGACGGAGAAAACATTATGACAAAAACAAAATTATTAAATTCATCTTCATTTATTTTACTTGGTTTTTTGGTTTTAAGTTCCTGCGATAAAAAGAACGCGAGCCTTGTAAACAGAAGGACAGCTACTTCAGAGAAAGTAGAACAAGTAAAAGAAGCACAACAAAAAGCAGAAGAAGAAAAGAAAAAGAAATACGACGTAAATAAAGACGTAAATAAAGAAGAAAAGAAAGACGTAAAGAAAGACGTAGATAGAGATGTAGATAAAAGACGTAAAAAAGGAAGTGGTGGGAAAGATGATACTGGTGGTGGAAAAGGAAAGGAAGTAGAAGAAGAAAAAGGAAAAGATGATGTGATATCATCACAAACACAATCAGAGTTTAGCTCATCCTCCTCATTATCATCATCATCGTCATCATCATCTAGTTCGTCAAGTTCTTCATCCCCATCAACATCATCATCAACAACAGCACCATTGTTTAGTTCGTCAAGTTCTTCATCACCATCAATATCACTAACGTCAACATCACCATCATATAGTTCGTCAAGTTCTTCATCACCATCACCATCAGCATCATCTAGTTCATCAAGCTCTTCATCACCATCATCATCATCAACAACAGCACCATCGTCTAGTTCGTCAAGCTCTTCATCAGCACCAGTAGCATCACCAGCATCAGCATTAGCAGTTACAGCATCAACAGGTTCAATAAATCCAGCTAGTCCAAGCCCGAGCAGTTCTTCATCGACCAGTCCAAGCAGCACAAGCTCAAGTTCAAGTTCGAGACCAAGCTCAAGCACAAGCAGTCCAAGTTTGGGACCAAGCTCAAGTACAAACACAAGCATAAGCAGTCCAAGCAGCACAGTTGTCTGTTACTCAAGCCCAAGCTCGAGCAGTTCTTCATCGAGCAGCCTAAGCATGAGCCCAAGCAGTTCAAACGACAAGTCAGATGCTGGGTCAAATAGTTCGGGCAGTCCAAGTTGTTCATCGTCATCGAGTTCGTCAAGCTCGTTTTCGCCATGTTTACCTTCAGGGATTCCTTCAGCCTTTTGCTTTGGTGATTATGGTTGCAATGCATCGAGTTCGTCAAGAGGGATTCCTTCAGCCTTTTGCTTTGGTGATTATGGTTGCAATGCATCGAGTTCGTCAAGCTCTTCATCAGCACCAGTAGCATCACCAGCATCAGCATTAGCAGTTACAGCATCAACAGGTTCAATAAATCCAGCTAGTCCAAGCTTGAGCAGTTCTTCATCGAGCAGTCCAAGCAGCACAGTTGTCTGCTACTCAAGCCCAAGCTCGAGCAGTTCTTCATCGAGCAGCCTAAGCATGAGCCCAAGCAGTTCAAACGACAAGTCAGATGCTGGGTCAAATAGTTCGGGCAGTCCAAGTTCATCGTCATCGAGTTCGTCAAGCTCATTTTCGCCATGTTTACCTTCAAAACAAC
>BNVZ01000206.1 GCA_025998475.1 Endomicrobiia bacterium
CTTCTCAAGTGGCTCGTCAGTCTCAACAAGTTCATCTCCATCGAGCTCCTCAATTAGCTCGTCAAGCTCACTGCACTTGCCGTCATCGTCATCATCTCCATCGAACTTCTCAAATAGTGGCTCGTCAGTCTCAACAAGTTCATCTGCAGAAGAAGAAGTAAGATAGATGGAAGAATAGTAAACAAGATAAGGCAGATAATCCAAAGTTTGAAAATATAAGATAAAAGTATTTAAGACTGAAGTATTGTAGGTAAGAAGGGATAAAAGGAAATGTAAGCAGTATAAGGATAACAATAAAGAAGAATAAAATGTCTTATCATAGATGGGACAGATAAGATACACCAAGAAAGGAGAAGGAAGAAAAAAGGAAAGGAAAGGACAAGGTAAGTCCAAAAGAAAAAAAGCAGAATAATATAAGAGATATGGTGGTAGCAAAAAAGAAAAGTATAAAGATGTATTTTTACAATGCATAGATGTAGCAACAAGGGCATATAGCGTGAATTATAAGGAATTAAATATTAGACCTCTTGCATAACTAACACATAAAGGTATAACGAAAGGACTATGAAACAAAGAAGAAAGCAGGCAGGTCAAATGAAATGGATTTAGTAGGCCTTAGGCAAAATACATACAAACACACTAACCCCCAAAAAGAGATCAAACAAACACTAAAAAGCTGACAAAAGAAGATAAGGAGTTAAATAGAAAGATTTATCAGATGATTATAGTAGAAAACATTAAAGTATTTGTTAAAAGGTTCAAAATAGTCTAAAGAATAGATAAGTAATAGCAAAAGACGCTTTGGACTGCGATTTAACTCAGGTTTCAGGTATTTGTAATTCTAAAATTTAATACTTAAGTTGTGCGGGAGGGCTATAATGTTAAGTTTGTAAATTCTTATGCCTAGACCGTCATATGGGTTTAATTCTGACCTTTAAACGCATAGCTTGTAAAGATACTGCTCTATGTCCGTCTGCTTTTCTTTGCGTTCTTAAACAAAAATTGTCTTTCACTTGTTCCATTGTAAATTTCTTATACAACTGTTTCATACTTTAAATAGAAAAGGCCAACTGTAAACTTTTATATTTACCACCGTGTTTGCCGGACTTAAATCCTACATGAGTATTACTTGGATGTATTTAAAAAAACAGATAAAAAAAAATGGCGCTTGAGTTGAGCATAGAAGATTTTCGTAAAGGGTTAATAAAAGCCTTAAAGTTAATAAAGCATATATCAATGCTAAGTTAGTCTACCATATATTAAATATTAAATCTTAAATTTGAAACCTATAGTTACACTGATTACTCCATAATTAATCTTAGATAAATCGTTAAACGCATAAACAAATTTGTCAAACGACAATAGACCTCCCGCACAACTTTGAGTATTAAATTCAAGAATACAAATACCTGAAACCCAAGTTAAATCGCAGTCCAAAGGGTCTTTTGCTATTACTTATCTATCTTTAGACTATTTTGAACCTTTTAACAAATACTTTTGATATTTTCCACTATAATCCTTTTTGATGAAATCTCCCTATTTAACTCTTTATCTTCTTTTGTCAGTGGGTGTTTCTTTGATCTCTTTTT
>BNVZ01000207.1 GCA_025998475.1 Endomicrobiia bacterium
TGATGTCTGCTGGCTGTTTCTTTTTATCTGGTCTGACCTATACTAACCTATACAATGCGTGGTTTGTTTTATGTAATAGACCTCTTGTACAACTTAAGTGTTAAATTCAAAATTACAAACACCTGAAACCCTGAGTTAAATTGCAATTCAAAGCGTATCTTGTGACATATATCTGTTCTGTACTATTTTGAATCTTTTCCCATCTAACGCATATTCTCCGCTACTCATTAATGCTTCTTCTACATGCTTTTAGTCCTATTATGCACAACTTTAACTTTTGCTGACATTGTCTCCTTACGATAACTAGTTTTCCTTAACAATACCTATTCCCATCTAGTGATTCCCCACTACTCATTAATGTACTCTATGTCTATATCCACAACTTTTGCTGACATTGTCTCCTTACAATAACTAATTTTCCTTAACAATACCTATTCCCATCTAGTGATTCCCCACTACTCATTAATACTTCTTGTGCATACTCTATGTCTATATCCACAACTTTTGCTGACATTGTAACTGTCTCCTACGATAATTATGTCCTAATACCCTATGTCTATATCCACAACTTTTGCTGACATTGTAACTGTCTCAGGTCTAATAATACGTCCTATATTGCCCTAAAGTACTAAAACATCATCTTTACCATCTTCTCTATACTCAATTTTCTCTTTGCTCACCTACTTGCCCTATCTTTTCTTACTCCCGACTATCCTTTGTTTTATCAAATGCTTTCTTTACTTCCATTAATACTAAACCCATTCCACCCGACCCGCATGCTTTCTTTTTCTGTTTCATAGTACTTCTATTGTACTTTTATATGTTAGTTATTAAGAGGTCTAATAAAACTATGTTGAGATTAACATTCAATCCCTTTATTTCAAGGCAGCTTTATGATAGAAGAGCTTTTTTAAAAAATCCTCAATGTTATAAAATTAAAAATCCAAAAGCGTTTAAATTTTTGATAAGTTATGATAGAACAATCTTCAAGGGTAACAAGTTAAAACTTCCCCTCAAAGAAGTAACCCAAGATTTACAAATTGAATATAAAAGAACAGGCGATATGGTCAAAACCTTCAAAATAGCTTTTAAAGAATTAAACGGATACAAGATTAACGAACACTATAATTTAGAAGTAGACTTAATCAAAGAAAATAAACAATATTTTGTCACAGCTCAAGCGTATTTTAAGAAACAAACAGATTACCACAGAGTTAGCATTGTTAGCTTAGTTTTGTCACTTGCTAATTATCGAAATATGTGATATATTCTAGTTACAGCTGTGATGGGAAAACAAAAGGAGAAAACAATGAAAACGAAAAAATCAATGAGTGCAGTTGTTTTATTTGGTTTTTTGGTTTTAAGTTCCTGCGATAAAAAGAACGCTTTTCTTGTAAACAGAAGAACTGCTACTCCAGAGAAAATAGAAGAAGCAAAGAAAAGGAAGGAAGACGAAGAAAGAGCAAGAGTAAAAGCAAAAGAAAAAGCAGACGCTGACACCCGTCGCAACGTTGCCCTCCGCGCCCATGATGCTGCCTGCCGCCGC
>BNVZ01000208.1 GCA_025998475.1 Endomicrobiia bacterium
AAAAGGTTCAAAATAGTCTAAAGAATAGATAAGTAATAGCAAAAGACGCTTTGGACTGCGATTTAATATGGGTTGCAGGTATTTGTGTTATTCATTTGTAATTCTAGAATTTAATGCTCAAGTTGTGCGGGAGGTCTGTTACATATGTTAAGCTGTTTTTCACTCTTGTTTTGTGGTTGATTACCCCACCTTTTGTGATTTTTTGTTGTTAAACATGCTATACTTGTATAACAATAAAAAATAAAAGGAGGCGTAAATGCAACAGGTTAATGTTAGAATAGATGATACGCTTATAAGCAGACTAGAACGTCTCATAAAGCGGACGGGACGTACCAAGAGTTTTTATGTCAAAGAGGCACTCAAGGAGCATTTAGAAGATTTGGAAGACATTTACATTGCTAAGCAGCGGCTTGATGATGTTTGTGACGGAAAACAAAGACTGTTTCTTGGGAAACCCTAAAAGAACGTAATGGCTTATAAAATTGATTTTGAAGAAAATGCCAACAGAGCTTTTGACAGTTTAGACAAATCAACTCAAAAATTAATTGCTAAATTCCTCGATTGCTATCAATTG
Organism: Endomicrobiia bacterium; assembly: GCA_025998475.1. GTDB lineage: Bacteria > Elusimicrobiota > Endomicrobiia > Endomicrobiales > Endomicrobiaceae > Endomicrobiellum. Next base: position 575 of record BNVZ01000208.1, read on the forward strand.
TTGGAAAATCCACGTTGTTTTGAAAGAGCATTACGGCATAATTTATATGGTTTGTGGCGTTATCGTATAGGCAAAGTAATAGACTAATTGCCAGTATTCAAGATGATATTTTACTGATTTTGATTGTAGATTTAGGTAAACGTGATGAGATCTATAGTTAAATTTTACCGTGTGTTATTGTCTTATTTAAACATGGGAAATAATTCTATTGATTGTTAAACTATTGCCTCACAGCTTGCTTGTGGGGCGATAGTTTAACAATCAAACACTAACCATTGCTGATGAGGATTGGCTTTCCCATACTTCAACTTCGGATGCTTTTGCATTTTTAGTTTCTATAAGTTTAAGCTGCTCCAAAATAAATGATGCGATATTTTCGGCTGTAGGATTGATTTTATCAAAAGGAGCAATCTCATTTAAAAACTTATGATCTAAGTAAGAAATGATTTTATCTAAATGTTTCTTTATATCGCTAAAATCTATAAGCATGCCTTGACTGTTAAGTTCAGTACCGCAAAAAGTGGCTTTTACTTTCCAATTATGCCCATGTAAATTCTCGCATTTGCCTTTATATTCTCTTAAACAATGAGCGGAAGAAAAACTTTTTGCAACAGAAAGTTTATATTTCATATCTACTCCATTTCTATTTTTTTAACGACGGATATTCTTTTTGAAAAAAATCTGCTGCCTATCATTTGGAATTTCTCTGGATTATCGCTTACATAAAATTTTAAAAACTTTTTGTCTTTCCCTGAGGAAAGCAAAGATTTTTGTTTTAAAACATTTTTAACTTCTTGAGCTGTAGCCTTTGCGGAATCTATAAGAACAACGCCGTTACCTATGTTTTTTTCTAAAGTCTTCTTCAAAAGAGGATAATGCGTACAGCCTAAAATTAAAGTATCTATATTTTTGCTTAAAAGAGGTTTTATGTATTTTTTTACTACACTGTCTGCAAT
>BNVZ01000209.1 GCA_025998475.1 Endomicrobiia bacterium
AGATTTATCAGATGATTATAGTAGAAAACATTAAAGTATTTGTTAAAAGGTTCAAAATAGTCTAAAGACCCTTTGGACTGCGATTTAACTTGAGTTTCAGGTATTTGTAATTCTAAAATTTAATACTCAAGTTGTGCGGGAGGTCTGTTGTTAAATATTTTTACAGTATATCAACTATTTAGCTGGCTGCATCTTTTTTATAGAGAAAAAGTGTAAAGGGATCAGTGTCCAAAAGCGTAGTACAAAAGTAAATGACTAGGTATACAAGCAATAGAATGCTGTTTTATGATCGATCCACAAGGTAATAAAGTTTGTTTTTGTGATATTGTGCGACAAGAGACTGTTTATGTAGTCTGAAAGACATCTTTTGTTTGTTTTTTTTGCTTGAATTCTTTTTAGACAAAAAGAAAGCAATTTACACAATTAATTATACATATAAACTTTCTTATGCTTTTGTCTTTTGCATTATTCCATATCTGATATTATTGTGACCGATGTAATGTTTACTTTAATACGCTGGGAAAATCTAACACATATTCAAAAAAGTAGAGAGACGAACGTTTTGAAAAAACTATATATTAAGCATTATATTAATCACCATATTTATCTTAGCAGATAGTCAGATAACAAATTACAACTATATCAGGTAATACTTGTATTAATATATAAAACTTTACAAACGTATCCAATAGTTTTTAATTATATAAAGATTTCAACATTTATATATAATTGCTACTTACTTCTTATTTCCTTCCTTGTGACTCTAGACATTAATATCAATCAACAATGCCCATGTTTTCTAAATATTTATTCAACATATCATAAGCACTTCCAAGTTCTTTAAAATCCTCAACTATTCTCTCTTTTTCTTCATCACTTTTTTCGAGGCATTTGTCAGGATGATATTTCATGGCCAGAGATCTATAAGCCTTGCGAACATCTTCACAAGTCAGTTCACGTAAAGCAGTTTTCCCAGCTTTATTAAGTATTTCCATAACTTTTTTATTTTCTAGTATCTCTCCTCTTGGTTTTGTTCCTGTTGTGAGTATATAACGGCTTCCGTATATTTCCGCCAGTCGTTCTAAACCACGCCTTTCCGTCATCTGTTCTCAGCCACTCCTTTCCATCATCTGCATCCAACCATTCTACTGCGTCAAACATTTTCAGCCACTCCCAGCCGCCATTAGGGTCTCTCAGCCACACGCGTCCGCCTGGCTTCAACAGCCACAACCGTCCGCCATCAGGCTCTCTCAACCACTCATGACCACCCTCAGGCTCCTTCAACCACTCCCAGCCGCCATCCTTTTCATCCAACCACACTTGTCCACACAGTGTTCCCAGCCACACGCGTCCACCATCATGCTCTTTCAGCCACACATGTCCGCCCCATCAGGCTCCTTCAGCCACACCCATCCACCATCAGGCTCCTTTAGCCACTCCCAGCCTCCATCCTTTTCTCTCAGCCACATACGTCCACCACCAGGCTCTTTTAGCCAATTGTGTCCCTCAGTCATTTTCAACCAAA
>BNVZ01000210.1 GCA_025998475.1 Endomicrobiia bacterium
AAAACATTAAAGTATTTGTTAAAAGGTTCAAAATAGTCTAAAAGATAGATAAGTAATAGCAAAAGACGCTTTGGACTGCGATTTAACTCAGGGTTCAGGTATTTGTAATTTTGAATTTAATACTCAAAGTTGCACAAGAGGGCTAATATAAAAACTAATTCAGAAATCAAAACAGATACTTATTTCTATATTTGATTTTTATCATAGGAGAATGTATGAAAATAACAAAATATTTAAGCAGACTGGCAGAAAAAAGAACGAGGAATGTGTTAGCAATAATAGTAATGTTTGCTTGCACTAGCATTTGTTTTGGGATGATAACAAAACTTGACGCTTCTAATGCTACTGATGGAAGGAATGTCGGTGGTAATTTTGCTAATCCAAATGGAACCGGCCCATTCTCGAAAAACCCAAGCAAATGTACTTTAATTGTCAATCAAGGAGCAATAGTTAAAGGTGCCAGTGGTGCTCGTATTGATGATATTAGTGATTTTGTATCAATGACAGACAACAAAATTTTCGTAGAAGGAGGCGATTTTAGTAATGGTAACATTAGTGGCGCCTGTTCTCTCTCAGGAAACAATGTTGATGTTAGTAATAATATAGTTGAAATTAATGCAGGAAACGATACAAGGAGTGATGTTGGCGGACATACAAGAAATGGAACAGCTTTTCGTAATAGTGTTTTTGGCGGTCTTGTTGTCGGTAACGGAAACGCAAATAATAATAAAGTTATAATTAATGACAAAAGGATTAAAGGACATGTTTTTGGCGGTTGTGTTTTCGGTAACGGAAACGCAAATAATAATGAAGTTACAATTAAGGGTGGAAGGATTGAAGGAGGTGTTTTTGGCGGTTGTGTTATCGGTGACGGAAACGCAAATAATAATGAAGTTACAATTTAATGGTGGAAGGATTGGAGCAAATGTTTTTGGCGGTTGTGTTAGAGGCAATAACAAAGGCAATGCCACTGATAACACAGTAACTATCTCAGGGACCCCGGAATTTAGAGACAACACAATACTGTGCGGAGGCATTGGTGCTAACAATGAATCCAAAGCATTTACAGGCAACACATTGATTATTAAAGAAACAAAGGCAATTACAGTAAGAGGAATAAGTAATTTTGAAAATTATGAATTTTACTTGCCGCAAGATTTAAAGCCCCAAGAGCCAATTTTGATAGCAAGGGATGGCGGTTGCAGTTGGGATAAAGGCACCGTCAACTACTCTGACCCCTGCCCTCTAAAACTCTCAAAAACCAACATAACCGTATGCCCTAAGGAAGCAATAGAAAAAGAAACAAAATATACATTAGACCTCTTGCATAACTAATATATAAAAGTACAATAGAAGTACTATGAAACAGAAATGGAATGGGCTTAGTATTAATGAAAGCAAAGAAAGTGACATTTGACAAAACAAAGGATAGCAAGGAGTAAGAAAAGAAAAAGGGGGAGTGGGTGAGCAAAGAGAAAATTGAGTATAGCAAAGATGGT
>BNVZ01000211.1 GCA_025998475.1 Endomicrobiia bacterium
CAATATTCTCTGTACTCAATTTTCTCTTTGCTCACCTACTTTACCCTATCTTTTCTTACCTCCTTGCTATCCTTTGTTTTATCAAATGCTTTCTTTACTCCCATTAATACTAAACCCATTCCACCCGTCCCGCTTGCTTTCTTTTTCTGTTTCATAGTACTTCTATTGTACTTTTATATGTTAGTTATTAAGAGGTCTAATGTATCTTTTGGCAAATGGCAACCTTATTCGAACAATACAGTTACGCAAAGGACCCCCCCCACTAATCGGATTTTAAAAACACTAATAGGTGCAGGGCGAGTATGTTAGCACGACAATATGTTAGATCTTAGCTTATTTACACCTGCTCTGTAAAATACTCCTATCTCTCCTAGTCTATATAATCGTGACAAAATTAGCGGTGACATCCCTGAGCATTTTCTTCTGGAATGATCTAATAGAAATTTCTCCTCGAGCATTCGTATGTAAATAAGACAATATGAATCAAAGCTGTGCGGCCCTTTGAGTAGATGCAGCAAGATAGGCAGTCGTGTAGTAGGCGCAAAGACGCGTTGGCTTTGATGGCAAAAGTGGTAGTGGTGTCGTTGGTATTGGTGCGTCGGCGGGAGTCAGTTTTTGATAGCGTTGGCGGTGCGGGCGACTTTGGAGACGTCGGTGAGGGTGTTGTAGGCGGTGAGGGCGGCATCGAGGGCGGCGACGACGAGGGCAGGGAAGTCGGTGCGGTCGGCAACGGCGAGCTTATCGTCGTTGAAGACGGTGGAGAGGATTTGGGTGAGGGCGAAGTGGAGGTTGGCGGTGCGGTCGGCGGCGTCATCGAGAACGGTGCGGAGGGCAGGGGAGCAGTTGGTTTCGTGGAGGAGGACGATTCTGCGGGCTTCGTCGGCTTTGCTGCGGGCGGTGGAGGCGACGATGATGGTGTCGTGGGCGGCGCACTCTACGTTGACGTCGAAGGTGATGGCGTTGAGAACGGTGCGCAGGGCGGGGGAGCAGTTGGTGTTGACGATGCCGAATCTGTCCCCTTTGGCGACGGCCTCGGCGTTGTGGGCATTGATGGCGTCGCCTCGGGCGGCGTAGGCGGCACGGTTGAGGTCGGCGACACGGTTGACGTTGATAGCGAGGGCATTGGCGATGATGATGTAGGCGTAGGCGGCGGAGGCGGCGGAACGGGCAAAGGCAAGGGCGACGGGGGCGCTGGCCTCAACAGCATAAGTTTTCTGCATGCCGCTGGGGGGCGGCTTCGGCAGCGGAACGAAGGGCGGCGTGGGCGGCGCCAAGGCGGTGTTGGTGGCGAGGGCGGCAGCGATGGCGGCGTGGGCGGCGCCGAGGGCGGTCTTGATGTCAGCGTTAGCGGCGGCGTGGGCGGCAGCTTCTGGTGATGATGATACTGATGAACTTGGACTCAAGCTTGAACTACTCGATGCTGGTGCTGATGGCTGTTGTTGGTGCTGTCGTTGTAGTTATTGTTGTGGTTGTTGATATTGTTGTCGGTTTTGTTGTT
>BNVZ01000212.1 GCA_025998475.1 Endomicrobiia bacterium
AATACGTCCTATATTGCCCTAAAGTACTAAAACATCATCTTTACCATCTTCTCTATACTCAATTTTCTCTTTGCTCACCTACTTGTCCTATCTTTTCTTTCTTCCTTGCTATCCTTTGTTTTATCAAATGCTTTCTTTACTCCCATTAATACTAAACTCATTCCACCCGACCCGCCTGCTTTCTTTTTCTGTTTCATAGTACTTCTATTGTACTTTTATATATTAGTTATGCAAGAGGTCTAATATTAAATTACTTTTATTATTCTTGAAATAACACATACATATTGAAATTTTATCTGTCAAGTCTTTGTAGAATCTCATAACGTTGGACTTTTGTTAAACAAAAACAAGCGAACCAAAACAACAGCAAGCTTTTAATAAATGATATGTTTTTATATATAAAAAATCATCTTTTTGCAGTTTGCTGTATCCTTAACTGTAAACCTAATTTTAAACGACAAGAACAGTCCAACATGTGTTTTTAATTTTACATACTCTGGCAAAATTTAAAACCTATTTTAAAAAAGTGAAAAAAGATCTTAAAAAACTACAGATCAAACGTTAGAATAAGACCCATAAAGATTCCAATTTTACCGGGAGCATTGGCACCTTGCACCTGCTACCAGGCTTGCGCCTCTTACTCGTCGGTATTTTCTAACACAAGAAAACTATAAAAGAGACAGGAAACAAAAACAGTCCGTTAAATTACAGATTTTAATAGAGATCATTATTTTGCGGTGCTGGTTTTCATATCGGTAAATGATTTTACAACAAATATAATTGCAACAACAAAGGACACTGCTGCAAGGATTGCATTCAATGCACCTTTTGAAGAAAGAACCAATGCAAGTTCCAAAGCAAGAAGCCCGAAAAGTGTTGTAAACTTAATTATAGGATTCATTGCAACAGACGATGTGTCCTTGAACGGATCTCCTACTGTATCGCCCACAACAGTCGCTTTGTGAAGTTCTGTTCCTTTTTCACGTAAATCAACTTCAACATACTTCTTTGCATTATCCCATGCACCACCGGCATTTGCCATAAATATCGCTTGAAATAAACCAAATAATGCTATTGAAATAAGGTATCCAATAAAGAAATATGGATCGATAAACGCAAATGCAAGAGTCGTAAAGAAAATAACCATAAATAAGTTTATCATGCCTTTCTGTGCATATTTTGTGCATATCGCAACAACCTTCTTAGAATCTTCTGTTGAAGCTCTATCTGAACTTCCGTCAAGTTTTATATTGCCCTTGATAAACTCTACGGCTTTGTAGGCTCCACTTGTTACGGCATGGTTAGATGCCCCGGTAAACCAGTAAATTACAGATCCGCCTGCAATTAAACCTAATAAAAAAGGAGCGTGCAACAAAGAAAGCTTATCAAGACCTGTTGTAAGACCTTTGGTAAGCACAACAATAGTTGAGAAAATCATCGTTGTTGCGCCCACAACAGCGGTTCCTATAAGGACAGGCTTTGCCGTAGCCTT
>BNVZ01000213.1 GCA_025998475.1 Endomicrobiia bacterium
CACATTAGTTGTTAAAGAAACAGATACAATTACAGTAGAAGGAATAAATAGTTTTCAAAATTATAAATTTGACTTGTCGCCAAATTTAGAACCCGGCAAGCCAATTTTGATAGCAAATGGTGGCGGTCGCAGTTGGGACAAAGGCAAGAGTAAGCCCACCGCCCCCTGCCCCCTAAAACTCTCAGAAACCAGCATAACCGTATGTTCTAAGTAAGTAATAAACAAAGGACAATATATATTGATACGCAGTCGCAATAGTCTAAAACAAGAACAAGGATTTGACGTGACAGGCAAAAAGTACAGGCTTGGTGGCAAAGAAACGAGAGTAGCCCCACCACCACCCCCAGCATCTTCCTCCTCTTCGTCAAGTAGCTCGTCAAGCTCATCGTCATCATCTTCATCTACAGATAGCACATCGAGTGCCTCATCAGAATCAGCACCAGACCCAACAAGCAACAACGACGGCTCACCACTAACCCCAGCCCCATCATCTTCCTCCTCTTCGTCAAGTAGCTCGTCAAGCTCATCGTCATCATCTTCATCTACAGATAGCACATCAAGTGCCTCATCAGCATCAGCACCAGACCCAACAAGCAACGACGACACATCACCTCTATCAGCCCCACTACCAGCCTCAGCCCCACCACCACCCCTATCATCTTCCTTCTCTTCGTCAAGTAGCTCGTCAAGCTCATCGTCATCATCTTCATCTAGCGTATCACCACAACAAGATAACCAACCCCACTCTACTAACACCATCACAACCTTCACCTTCAAATTCCGCCCCCTCGGAGAAGAAATGGAAGAAGAAGAAAAAGTAACTGGCCCAGTATGGATAGAAATAATTAACAATGATTTAGTACTCGTAGTAGTAGGTGAAGATGAAATTAAAACAGATAAAACAGATCCAGATCCAAAGAAGAAAGAAGAAGAAGAAGTAAAAGGTGAAAAAGAAGAAGTAGAAGTAAAAGGTAAAGAAGATGGCAGTGACAGCGGCGATGGAGATGAAATTAATCCAGATGAAAAAGAAAAAGAAAAAGAAAAAGAAGTAGAAGGTGAAAAAGAAAAAGAAAAAGAAAAGGACAAAGACAAGGACAAAGACAAAGGCAATTCTGCGTCAAGTAGCTCGTCAAGCTCATCGTCATCATCGTCTAGTTCATCAAGCTCTTCAACAGCAACAGCAACAGCAACAGCAACAGCAACAGCAACAGGCAAAGGCAATGGCAGCGGCGAAGTAGTTGATCCAGAAAAAGAAAAAGAAGTACCAGCCCCAGTAGACAACATAGTCCCACCCCCACCTCCAGACCCAGATGTTCCAGGACCAGACAACGGACCAGACGGTGGACCTGCAACAGAAGCACTATGCAAAGGACATGGAACAGGAATTTTACTGGCAAACGATGGACTGGACTGTATATTAAAGACTATGGAAGAGTCGGAAAGATTGCTTGGCAAGCACAAAAAGCATGTAG
>BNVZ01000214.1 GCA_025998475.1 Endomicrobiia bacterium
TTTCTTCTTCTTCTTTGTCTTCACCTTTCTTTTCTTTTTCTTTCACTTCGTCTTTTTTCTGCGTTGTTGATTGTTCTTGTTGTCGCTGTAGTACTTTATTGATGATGGCGACGCGTTCATCGGAGGAAAGTTTCTCAACATGTTTGAGAAGGCCGGCGCGCTGGCCAAGGGTGATGCGGTGGGGAGAAATGGCTATGATGAGGTTTACAAAACTCTTGTCATAGTCTTCTTTGTAGACTTTAATGAAACGTCTTATGAAATTACTCCATGTGAGATCATCGGGGTCGAAGTCTTTGAGGATGTTGATGATTTCATTGCGGATGGAGATATTCCTGGGGTCAGTGTAAATCGCGATGAGGCCATCCCGGGTGCCGTTGTGGGCGTCATTAAGTTTGGGGATGAGGGCTTGGAGTTCTTGAATTTGTGATGATGATGATGGTGATGAAGAGCTTGACGAACTAGATGATGACGATGATGATGATGAAGAAGAGCTTGACGAACTAGATGATGGTGATGATTTATATGTTGAATCCACAACCCATCTAATTAAACCATAGGCAGAGCCATCTTTTTTAAACACTAAACTTTTTAGAAGCTTACCACCATTGAATATTATATTGTCATACATTTCACACGTAATCTTACCTGATTGAATGTTTTCTTTTTTAATTATCATATAGTACGAACCTTTTGATGATTGTGCAAAAACTTCAGCTGGGGTTGCCCATATGCAATCAAATGTATTCTTATAATGCATACTGTCCATTACAATCCTATCGGAACCCATGACTGCATATTGGCAATCAAGGCCATCATTGCTAGTAAACAATTCTATAAAATTATAATTTCCTTCTGTAATGACTGGTAGGTTTGTATCTGATCTTGAATTGCTCGAACTTGAAGATGAACTTGAACTTGAACTACTTGATTTTGATGGGTTTGAAAGTGAAGCCACAACCCATACATCTGGACCGTAAATTGGGGGCCCTTTTTTAAACACTAAATCACATACCCTAACAGCAGAACCAGCATCAGTTAATGGCTTCTCATAAATGGAAGCAGTCCTCATATCTAACTGATTTAATTTTTTATCGACCTCTATATAGTATGAACCATCTGGCAATACATTATAAATATCAGATGGAGTGCTCCATCTATTTTCAACTGAGGACAAATTATAGCCTAACATGTGCCCGACCAAACTATAGCATTTCTCACCATTATCACTAATATACAATCTTATGTCAGCCCATTTTTCTGGTTCAATGAGTGGTGGTTTTATTGTATCGGAACTTGAACTCGAACTTAAATTGCTTGAACTTGAAGATGAGTTTGAACTCAAGCTACTTGAGCTTGAGCTCGAACTATTTGAACTTGAACTGCTCAAATCGGTGTTGCCGTTATTGGTGTCATTGTCATTGTTGGCGTTACTGTTGTTGGTTGTTGTTTTAGTGTCGTTGCCATTGTTGGTG
>BNVZ01000215.1 GCA_025998475.1 Endomicrobiia bacterium
CATATTACTTGCTTGCCTTTAATTTAACTACTACCAACGGTTATTGTATGTCTATTATTCTTTTCGCTAAACCACTTTTGATTTAACTACTATCAACGGTTATTGTATGTCTATTATTCTTTTCGCTTTCGCCACTTTCGCTGTTTTTTTTTAGGTCTTTGTGTCAATCTCTAGCATAATCCACTGCTACTGCTACTTCTAGTGCTTTGTTTATCAATACCTATTCCCATCTAGTATATTCCCCACTACTCATTAATGCTTCTTGTGCATACTCTATGTCTATATCCACAACTTTCGCTGACATTGTAACTGTCTCAGGTCTAATAATACGTCCTATATTGCCCTAAAGTACTAAAACATCATCTTTACCATCTTTGCTATACTCAATTTTCTCTTTGCTCACCCACTCCCCCTTTTTCTTTTCTTACTCCTTGCTATCCTTTGTTTTGTCAAATGTCACTTTCTTTGCTTTCATTAATACTAAGCCCATTCCACCCGACCCACATGCTTTCTTTTTCTGTTTCATAGTACTTCTATTGTACTTTTATTATGTTAGTTATTAAGAGGTCTATTATGAAACCATACTTGTCAAGCCTTTGTGGGATTTCGCAATTGGAGTTTTGGCAAATGGCAAGACTACAATTGTTAATGCAGCCACCGAACCTGAGATAGAAGATTTGGCAAATGTTTTAAATAAAATTGGCGCTAAAATTACAGGTGCGGGGACAAAAAAAATTGTAATAGAAGGTGTATATAAACTGTACGGTTTTACTCATGAAGTAATTCCTGACAGAATTGAAGCTGCCACGTATATGATTGCTGCAGCAATCACAAAGGGGGACATTACTCTTAAAAAAGTTGTTCCGAAGCATTTAAAAGCAGTCAGTGATAAATTAAAGCAATGCGGTTTATGTGTCAAAGAAACAGAAAATACAATTTCTGCAAAATGGATAAAAAACTTAAAGCCGCATGATATGGAAACGGAAGTTTATCCCGGATTTCCAACTGACGTTCAGGCTCAATGGATGGTATTGATGTGTCTTTTGAATGGAAATGCCCGTATAGAAGAAAATATTTTTGAGAACAGGTTTATGCATGTATCCGAGTTGCAAAGATTTGGAGACGATATAACAATAGACGGCAAAGTTGTAAATATAAAAGGTGTCAAAAAGTTTTCAGGGGCGCCTGTTATGGTGTCGGACTTAAGAGCGGGCGCAGCGCTTATTCTGGCAGGACTTGTCGCTGAAGGAAAAACGGTTGTTTCAAGGATAGACCTCTTGCATAACTAAGTATTAAATTTTAGAATTACAAATACCTGCAACCCAAGTTAAATCGCAGTCCAAAGCGTCTTCTGCGATTCCTATATCTATCTGAGACTATTTTGAACCTTTTAACAAATACTTTTGATATTTTCCACTATAATCCTTTTTGATGAAATCTCCCTATTTAA
>BNVZ01000216.1 GCA_025998475.1 Endomicrobiia bacterium
TGAAGGTCTGGTAAAAAAAGCGCTCGAAGAGCGGAAAAAGCTGGAAGAAGACGTAGTATCGTCTTCATCTTCTTCTTCAAGCTCTTCACCAGCACCATCAGAACAAGGAGCACCACCACCAACAATAGCAATAGTAGAAGCAACAACAGGAATAGGAACAGCATCATCATCAACAGCACCATCGTCTAGTTCGTCAAGCTCTTCATCTTCTTCTTTAGGTTTTTGTTCAAACTCTTCATTAGATGATGAAGAACTTAAAGAACTGGAAGAGTGGGAAAAAACGCAGGAAAATTTGAAAAGCTCTTTTTCATCATCATCATCATCTTCTTCTTCAAGCTCTTCTTCATCTTCTTCTTTAAGCTCTTCTTCTTTAGGCTTTTATCAAGACTTTTCATTATTAGAAGATGAGGAAGAGCCGCAAGAAATGGAAAACTGGAAAAAAGAGCAGAATAAAAGGATTGAAGAAAGGATAATGTGCGACAAAAAGCAGACAAAAAAGTCGCAAGAATGGCTGAAAGTGTGGAACAAAGAACATAAAATAGCTGAAGTAGTATTGTTTTCATCTTCTCCTTCAAGCTCTTTATCACCCAAAGATCTGGAAGACCCGAAAGATCTGGAAGATCTGGAAGAGTGGGAACGTCAAGAGCCGAAAAGGCTGAAAGCAGCACGGGAAGCACGGAAAAAAGAGAGGGAGAGAGATGTGAAAAGACAGCATAGAGAGCGGGAAGAAATGTCGGAAGAAATGTGGGAAAAGCAGCAAATACAGCGGATAGAACGGAAAAAAGAGCGGAAAAAAGAGCAAGAAGAAGCGTCGGAAAGGTTGGAAGCGCCGGGAGAAGAGGCAGAGTGGGAAAAAGAGCGGGAAGAAAAGGCGAAAGAAAAGTGGGCAGAGTGGCAAAAACAGGAGAACGAGCATGGTAATGAGCTGCGCTTTGAAGCGCATGAAGAAGCGCTGCGGAGAATGGCAAAGTCAGTCCATGATGAGACAGAAAGAAACGAGCTTTGTACGCAGATAATGACAAAGTCAATCCATGATGAGACAGAAGGGAGAAAAGTAAAACTTAATGAGAGAAATGAGAGATGGGAAAAATATCATGAATCAGAGGAAGGCAAAGCTACATCGGATGATATAGCAAAAGAAAATTTTGTTAGATTAGAAATAGAAGGAGAAAAATATGGTACTTCCATACTTAGAATAAAACACGAACTGGATCGTAAACATTTTTGGTACAAATCACCTGAGGATTCGTTTCTTGCAGGAGATTGCGCTTTGGATACTGCAAGAAGACTTTTACATCATGCGGGACAAATTGGTATTGTTGGTGGTGGTGCTCCTTGTTCTGATGGTGCTGGTGAAGAGCTTGAAGAAGAAGATGAAGACGATACTACGTCTTCTTCCAGCTTTTTCCGCTCTTCGAGCGCTTTTTTTACCAGACCTTCA
>BNVZ01000217.1 GCA_025998475.1 Endomicrobiia bacterium
AAAGATGTAATAAATAAATTGGGTAACCGGCTTCAGATATCTTTTGTACTATATGTTCTCCTACAGATCCAAGCCTAAGTTTGCCTTTTTCAAATACAAAATACACGATATACCATAAACCTAATACAATCAAATATGTCCCTAAATTCCCATATGTGGATATACCATATCCACAATTAAAATAATTGGATGATATTCTAAGATCAAGACAAGCAATTGCTGTAAAAAAAGAGACACAAGTAATTTTTGCTAGGATATTCTTATATTGCCTGGATAAGTATATACTTGTGCCTATAAAAACGATAGGAATAAATTGTAAGATAAAACATATATGATGTAATATAGGATTTGTATCTAAACCATGTAAACCTCTAAGTACGACATATGCCATAAATAACATAATACTCAAAACACTTATTAAAGCTTTTTTAAAATTAAACTTTCCAATAACTACAGCAATAAAGTAAAAAATCACTTCCATAGGTAGCATCCATCGCATACTGCCACCAATCGTTGTTGTTATCAAAAACATATTGGATAAGTAATCACTTGTGCTAAAAGTAATGCCGTTTGTCAAAAAAATGAATAATCCTGAGATAGCAAGACAAACCCACATTACTGGAAATATACGAACAATTCTATTAACAAAAAATCTAAAACGATTATAACGTTCCATCATAGTTGGAACTAAAAACCCTGACAGAAGAAAAAATAAGCAAACGCCAAGAGTTCCGGCACAGGTTGAAAAATGATTTTTAAGAAACGTATCAAAATATGTAAGACTATTAGCTGTTAACAAAGGCATTTTTGCAGAGGGGTTTATAACATCAGAAATTCCAGACCAGCAACTTGCAACCGATACGAAATGACAATATATAACCAAAAAGATTGCTATAAATCTTATTACATGTAAATAAAACATTCTATTTTTCATATTATGCAACCCGTTTGTTTATTATATTTTAAGTTGACTACTACAAATAAGAGACTTGAGAATAAGTTGACTAGCAAAGTACAAAGCCTGAGGTGAAATTGCGGTCAGCTTTTAATTATTTTAATAAAAACGAAACAATGCTAAAAGATAGTCTTACACATTTCAACTCAACAATTAAATTGAATTTTAATCCCAACAACATTTTTTTTAATAAATCTTCTACATAAATCATATTTTCTAAATTGTACACTCAAAGAACAATCACTTTCTTTTCCCTACTCCGAATTGTTTCAGCTATTAGCACTAAATCCACGCGCTTATCAATAGACCTCCCGCACAACTTAAGTATTAAATTCAGAATTACAAATACCTGAAACCCAAGTTAAATCGCAGTCCAAAGCGTCTTCTGCTATTACTTATCTATTCTTTAGACTATTTTGAACCTTTTAACAAATACTTTTGATATTTTCCACTATAATCCTT
>BNVZ01000218.1 GCA_025998475.1 Endomicrobiia bacterium
GAGCGATGACTTTATTGCAGCAGTAGCAAGTAGGAAACAGAAGGGACTCTTGGGCTATGTTGCTAAACAGGGGGTCAAAGATCCACAGCAACAATTACAGCTCTTCAATTTCCACTGCTGATACCGCGCGTCTTGCTGTGTGGAGGTTTATTCCTCCATAAATACTTGTTACACTTAATTAGATATTAGTCTAAATATTTACGCAAGGAATTTAATATAAAATTGCAAGAATGCATCAAAAATCATCATGTGTAAATAAAAAGAATTTTTAATACCATGACCAAAAACTTTAAAAAATAGCAATGCCTCTTTTTGTTGACCCGCGTTATAAATAAGAAATATTAAGAACTGGATTGCTTTGTCATTTAAATTTACCCCCTAAAATGTCTTTAAGTCGTAGTTTCTCGCAAGGCGATGCAAGTGACATGAGTAGTTTGGAAATAAGTCTAATTGATAGAGTTAACAAACTAATTTGACATATTTTCTTTAAGCTTTTTAAGAGCAACTTTTGCTTTTTTGTGATTTGGATTAAGTCTTAATGCGAACTCCCAAGAGCGTTCCGCTTCATAATATTTGCCCTGTGTGTACAACACAAGTCCATCCGTATATTTTTTATCAGCGGCAATTTCATCGTATTCAATTTTTTCTTGTCCATCGTATTCGGCTTTCTCTTGTTCTGTTATTTTATTTTTTGACATGGTTTTTGAAAGCTCAGCAACAGATTTAGATATATATTTCTTTGCTTTGCCGTAATATTCAAGTGTTTTTGAAAAGTTATTTTTAATTGTAAATTGTTTAAGTTTTTCCATTATCTTTACACATTCCATCCATTGACCCGAATTATATCTTTGTATTCCAGTTTTTAACATTTTTTCAGATTGTGTATTCAGCTCTGCCTCTTTCTTTTCAAGCCCCTCAAATTTAAGTGTCATGTCTGTTTTTTTTCTGTATTCATTTATTTCTTCGGTTTCGCCTATAAAATTAATATATTTTTCCCACTCATTTAATGCTTTTTTGTAATCTGCATTATAATAAGCTACATAAGCTCTTGCATAAGTTATTTTTCCAAAATCCACCTCATCACGATTATTGGCAGTTTTACTCATCATTTTTGCGATTTCTTTATAAAAATGTTTTGAAGGTTCATATTTTGGATATAATAGAGTTATACACGAAAGCACATCAGTTGCTCTTAAATATTCTTTATTATCATATAAGCACTTTGCTTCTTTAAATTTTTCTTTAGCTTCTTCCAAATAAATCTGTTTTTTTTGTAAAAATATGTATTTAATCTTCAATGCCCCTGCAAAACCGTTTCTTTTGCCCATATAGCCTTATCCACTTAAGTCTACATCCAACTTCCATACTTTTGCGCTTGCTCCTAGTTCTGCTATCAATGTC
>BNVZ01000219.1 GCA_025998475.1 Endomicrobiia bacterium
GAGTTGCAAAATCAAATATATGGGCATTGATAAAAATGGGAGCGGAAGTTACTGTTGCTGGCCCCCCTACTTTAATTCCTACAAATATTGAAGATCTAGGCGTAAAAGTATATTACAATTTAGACGAAGCTGTTAAAAAAGCGGATGTTATAAATATTTTGAGAATACAGCTCGAACGCCAAAAAGAAAATTTATTCCCGTCAGTTCATGAGTATATTGAATTTTATCAGTTAACAAAAGAAAGACTTGCGACGGCAAAACCTGATGTGTTGATTATGCACCCCGGACCTATGAATAGAGGCATAGAGATATCTTCGTATGTTGCTGATAGTTCTAACTCCGTAATTAACGAACAAGTTACAAACGGAGTAGCTGTGCGAATGGCAGTTTTATATCTTTTGAGTCCAAAGAGGAAAAAAAATGCATCTTCAGATTAAAAATATTAGAATAGTTGACCCGTCGCAGAAAAAAGATTCTGTTGGCAATATCTTTATCGAAAACGGTAAAATTGTTTCAAAACTTTCAGGCGATGTCGATAAAGAGATTGACGGTAGAGGCAAAATAGCTGTTCCGGGGCTTATTGATGTTCATTCTCACTTAAGAGAACCCGGGCACGAAGATAAAGAAACTATATATACCGGTACACGTTCGGCAGCAAAAGGCGGGATAACAACCGTTTTTTGTATGCCAAACACTAAACCTGTTATCGATAATGCTCCTGCTGCTGAGTTTATTCTTCTCAAAGCGCAAAAAGAAGGACTTGTAAATGTTTTCCCCATAGGATGTGCTACAAAGGGATCTGAAGGCATGGAACTTTCCGAAATAGGCGTTCTTAAAAAAGCTGGAATTGTCGCTGTAAGCGACGATGGTCTTCCTATATCCAATTCGCAGATTATGCGTCGTGCTTTGGAATATACAAAAATGTTTAAGCTCCCTGTTATTTCGCACAGCGAAGATAAAGAGCTTAGTAAAAACGGCGTTATGAATGAAGGGAAAAATTCCACAATTTTAGGTTTAAGAGGTATTCCAAGGCAAGCTGAAGAAGTTATGGTAAGTCGCGATATAATGCTTGCAGAGCTTACAGGTGGTTATCTTCATGTTGCTCATGTTTCAACTGCAGGATCTGTCAATTTGGTAAGGCAGGCAAAGGAAAAGGGTATAAAAGTTACTGCGGAAACTTGTCCGCATTATTTTGCTTTAACTGACAACATTGTAAAAGTTTATGATGCGAACACAAAAATGAACCCTCCTTTGAGAGAGCAGAAAGATGTTGACGCTATAAAACATGGGCTTGCAGACGGAACTATAGATTGTATCGCCACAGATCATGCTCCCCATATACAGGAAGAAAAAAGCAGAGAATTCGATCTTGCCCCATTTGGTATTATAGGAT
>BNVZ01000220.1 GCA_025998475.1 Endomicrobiia bacterium
GTATTTGTGAGAATAGATTTATGGTACTAAAGTTAGTTTTTTAGTAATATTTACATAAGTTATTTTGTAGTTTTATGTTTTTTTAGGATATGAAATTATCTGGTAATATTTACCTTTTAATAGTCGCGACACAATATCTTTTAAATCTTGTCCAGATACCACTTCACAAGCAAAAGGAAATTTATCAATTTCGCTTAGCGGGCTATTATGCAAAACGGCTGAACAAGCATAACTCTTGGCAATAGATTCGTCACACCATCCATTATGTTCAGCATTTTCATATAATCTTCGCTCAGCGTTTTTTTTAGCTTTTATAAGAATGTCCGTATCAATATTGCCTTCCGCTATGTTTTCTATATCTTTAAAAATTGCAGATATGCGTTCTTTAACTCTTTTAGGATCGCATGAAAGATTTACGTCCATGGAAAGCTCATCAATAAGAGGACTAAGCTCAACTGAACTGTCAATGCGTTCTTCAGCACCTTTAGTATAGCGTGTACTTTCGTTAATATATTCCGTCAATACTTTTGATGATACTTTCAATTTTAGAGAATATTTTTCATCTATAACCCAAGACATATGCACATTGCTTTTATCTTCTTTGCTGCCGTCCTTCTTGTCTATATAAATTTCAATTTTTGAAGGTTTAGGACGTGTAAATTTTTGATTGGTAAGTGTTTTTATAGGAGCAATAGAGGCAATATAAGTTTTAACAAATGATTTAAGTAAATCTAAATCAACATCACCAACAAAAACAAACGTAAAATCAGCAGGATTAAAGCATTTCTTTACAAATTCAAGAGCAGTTTTTTGACTTATTTTTGGATAATCTGACATTTCAAAGAATTTAATAGGGTGAAAATACGGTTTAAAAGGATCAAAACGCGAAGTACGGTTACAGCCCCAGACATTAAAATGCGGGTTACTACCATAAAGCGTTTTAGCAACCTCTTTACCAAAAATAGAATTTTGAGAATTTCGATGAGCAACACAACAGCAACAATCTCCTTTTTTGTCTAGCTCAATTGATGTTTTAAGACTATCGGAATCAAACTTTTGACTAGTAAATCCAAGATAAATTAACTCAAAGAGCGTTTTTATATCTTTAGCTGAAGAATAACCTTGCAAGGAACGTTCAAAAGCATCGATGTCGGCCTGAAGGCGTACTTGTTTGCCTAAAAGTTTATTTGAAGTCTCATGAGAAGAATATGGCCCTATGCCAGATTGATGAAGAATTTCTGAGGCAAATCTTGCAGAAGGGACATCTTCTTTGTCAGTAACAGCCATTGTTCCGCCTTTGGCAAGCGCACATAGAGAAATTATACTATCTTTATCGTCTTTATTTGCAGTTTGTTTTAATATAACTTTTGCGCCGTTACTAAGCTCCAGT
>BNVZ01000221.1 GCA_025998475.1 Endomicrobiia bacterium
CAAAAGTTATATTAAAACAAACTGCAAATAAAGACGATAAAGATAGTATAATTTCTCTATGTGCGCTTGCCAAAGGCGGAACAATGGCTGTTACTGACAAAGAAGATATCCCTTCTGCAAGATTTGCATCTGAAATGCTTTATTCATCTGGCATAGGGCCATATTCTTCTCATGAGACTTCAAATAAACTTTTAGGAAAACAAGTATACCTTCAGGCTGACATCGACGCTTTTGAACGTTGCCTCCAAGGTTATTCTTCACTTAAAGATATTAAAACTTTTTTTGAGTTGATTTATCTTAGGTTTACTAGTCAGAAGTTTGATACTGATAATGTTAAAAACTTGATTGAGTCTTACAAAAGAAATGCGGATGATTATGATAATATTTTTTTAAGAGAGATTACTAAAGCTTTCTATGATGATAATCCACATTTTAATGTCTGTGGTTCGAACCATCAGTCGCGTTTTGATTTCTTAGAAGCCACTTCTGCTTTTGTTCCTATTAAATTCTTTGAAACGTCAGATTATCCCAAAATAAATCAAACAACTGCCCTTAAGTTTGTAAAGAGATGCTTTAATCCTGCTGATTTTACATTTGTTTTTGTTGGTAATACTGATACCGAAGCATTTAAATCATATATTAAAACTTATATTGCTTCTATTGCTCCATCAAAAACACTTACCAATCAAAACTTTACACGTCCAAAACCATCAAAAATGGAAATTTATACAGATGATGAAAGCGGTATCGGGGTTCACATGTCTTGGGTCATAAATGAAAAATATTCTCTAAAATTAAAAGCAGCCTCGAAAATACTTGAGAAATATATCAGTATTATTTTTGATGAGCCTGAAAAGTATTGCAGTGAAGTTTATCTCAACCCTTTTTTTGATGAGCTTTCCATGGATACACATGTTTCATGCAATCCTGAAGGAGTTAAAGAACGCATATCTAGAGTCTTTAAAGATATCCAAAACATAGCAGAAGGAGATATTGACGCAGAAATTCTTGCAAAGGCTAAAGGAGCTACGCAAGAATTATATAATAATGTTAAGAATTATAAGTATGACAGAACTGTTGCCAAGAGTTATGTTTGTTCAGCTGTTTTGTATAGTAGCCCGTTAAGCGAATTTGATAATTTTCCTTTTGTTTGCCAAGCGGTATCTAGACAAGATTTAAAAGATATTGCGGTGCGACTATTAAAAGGTAAATATTACCAGATAATTTCATATCCTAAAAAATATAAAACTAAGCGGTGCGACTATTAAAAGGTAAATATTACCAGATAATTTCATATCCTAAAAAAACATAAAACTACAAAATAACTTATGTAAATATTACTAAAAAACTAACTTTAGTACCATAAATCTATTCTCACAAATAC
>BNVZ01000222.1 GCA_025998475.1 Endomicrobiia bacterium
CTCTTAAAAATAACTACTTTTTCTCTTCTTGAAAGCTTGCTGCACGTGTGACAAATAAAGAGTGTAAGTCTTACGGCAAGTACGTGATTGTTACCCATTCTCCTTTGTGAGAAATCTCGTTTTGTTGCCCTTTAATGACGCTTTGCTGTTTTCGTGTACTCATTACTCATGCATAGTTTGGAAATCAGACCAATGCCTTTTTATGGGCATGACACAACAACCACCCACAACTTCTACGCACTACTCTTTAGAATTCAACAGTAGAAACGAAAACTTAAGTATCTGCGTTTTAAGCGTAAGGTGTTTTTGAGTTTAAGCGGTGTTTTCGATTGCAAAGTACACGTCTTCAAAGCACATGAAGCAAGCATATAAGGAAGCAACTCAAAAAAAGACAAGCGCTATCTATGCTTGCCAGACTACATTGCCTGCCACTATAGTCATAACCGCCCCACCATTAAACTTCCTTCCTATAAAAGGCGAATTTTTACTTTTTGAAACTATACTTTCTTCTTCAAATTTATAAGAATATTTTTGATCTATGATAGTAATATCTGCAATACTTCCTTCTTTTAGAGAACCTCTTGCGATAAGATTAAAAATTTTTGCGGGGTTTAAAGTCATTTTGGCTATTGCATCAGAGAGACTTAAAACACCTTTATCGACAAGTTCGTTTAAGATAAGACTTAGTGCGGTTTCAAATCCTATAATACCAAATGGGGCAAGATCGAATTCTCTGCTTTTTTCTTCCTGTATATGGGGAGCATGATCTGTGGCGATACAATCTATAGTTCCGTCTGCAAGCCCATGTTTTATAGCGTCAACATCATCAACATTATCATCGTCACCAACATATAGTTCATCAAGCTCTTCATCACCATCACCATCATCATCTAGTTCGGCAAGATCTTCATCACCACCATCATCAACATTATCATCGTTAGCACCATTTAGTTCATCAAGCTCTTCATCACCATCACCATCATCATCGTCACCAACATCTAGTTCGGCAAGCTCTTCATCACCACCATCATCAACATTATCATCGTTAGCACCATTTAGTTCATCAAGCTCTTCATCACCATCACCATCATCATCGTCACCAACATATAGTTCGGCAAGATCTTCATCACCACCATCATCAACATTATCATCGTTAGCACCATTTAGTTCATCAAGCTCTTCATCACCATCACCATCATCATTGTTAGCACCATTTAGTTCATCAAGCTCTTCATCACCATCACCATCATCATCTAGTTCGTTAAGCTCTTCATCACCACCACCATCATCGTCAGCAACATATAGTTCGGCAAGATCTTCATCACCACCATCATCAACATTATCATCGTTAGCACCATTTAGTTCATCAAGCTCTTCATCAC
>BNVZ01000223.1 GCA_025998475.1 Endomicrobiia bacterium
GAGCAAACATAGCCTGAAAAAATAAATGGTGGTTCAAGGAAAGAAAGAATCCTATAACATCAAGAAAAAGCCCACAACTACTACTAACTTGTTTACTGTATGTAACAGTGAGCATTATATCAGGAGATATATTAAAATGAACAGAATAACCGAAATATTTAAAAACAATAAAGCTTTAATAACATATCTTACTGCTGGCGACCCTGATATTTTAAAAACTGAAAAATATATCTTAGCTATGGCGAAAAATGGAGCTGATTTAATAGAGATAGGCATTCCATTTTCAGACCCAGTTGCGGAAGGCGAAACAATACAAAACGCCATGGAAAGAGCGTTATCTAAAAATGTAAATTTAGACGATATTTTTGGCGCAGTTGTAAATGTTAGAAAAAAATCTGATATTCCTTTAGTTTTTATGACATATTTAAACCCCATGTTTTTTTATGGTTATGATAATTTTTTTAGAAGATGTAAGGAAGTAGGAATAGACGGAATAATTGTCCCAGATATGCCTTTTGAAGAGCAAGAAGAAATTAAATGCTTTGCAGAAAAATACGCCGTAACAATTGTTACTTTAATAGCTCCAACTTCCAAAGAAAGAATATCTGTTTTAGCAAAACAAGCGCAAGGTTTTGTATATCTTGTTTCATCACTTGGTGTTACAGGCATAAGAAACAGAATAACTACAAACATTGAATCTTTGGTGGCTGAAATAAAAAAAGTTACAGATGTTCCGGTTGCTGTTGGTTTTGGTATTTCAAACACTTCTCAGGTGAAAGAGATTACAAAATATACAGATGGTATAATAATAGGCAGCGCTGTTGTAAAAATAATAGAACAGTATAAGGATAATGCAGCAGCAAAACTAGCAGATTATACCTCTGAAATTAAAAAGGCTATACACAAAA
Source organism: Endomicrobiia bacterium (assembly GCA_025998475.1). GTDB lineage: Bacteria > Elusimicrobiota > Endomicrobiia > Endomicrobiales > Endomicrobiaceae > Endomicrobiellum. The sequence goes on from BNVZ01000223.1 coordinate 909, forward strand.
GCAATTTATAGTGGTCTGTATCTCCTTGTATCGTATTTAAGAAATACGCTATAAACGAACCTCCGCACAGCTTGCTGTGCGGAGGTTCGTTCTTCCTTTTTCTTAAAACTTCACTAAATCGATTTTAAGCTTTTTTGTACTTAACCTTCTTTCATGCCAAAACCATTTTTGAATAGACCTCTTAATAACTAACATATAAAAGTACAATAGAAGTACTATGAAACAGAAAAAGAAAGCATGTGGGTCGGGTGGAATGGGTTTAGTATTAATGGGAGTAAAGAAAGCATTTGATAAAACAAAGGATAGTCGGGAGTAAGAAAAGATAGGGTAAAGTAGGTGAGCAAAGAGAAAATTGAGTACAGAGAATATTGTAAAGATGATGTTTTGAATACTTTAGGGCAATACCTAAACATATTGTCACAAGAGAGAGTTACAATGTCAGCAAAAGTTGTGGATA
>BNVZ01000224.1 GCA_025998475.1 Endomicrobiia bacterium
ACTACCAATGCCTTTATTGTATGTCTCTTTTTCTTCCCGCTATACCACTTTCGCTGTTTTTTTTAGGTCTTTGTATCACATCTGTAGCATCTATCACTGCTACTTCTACTTCTGCACCTTCCCTTAACAATACCTATTCCCATCTAGTGCATATTCCCCACTCTTTATTAATACTTCTTCTACGTGCTTTTAGTCCTATATGCACAACTTTCACTGACATTGTAACTGTCTCAGGTCTAATAATACGTCCTATATTGCCCTAAAGCACTAAAACATCATCTTTACCATCTTCTCTATACTCAATTTTCTCTTTGCTCCTCCTGCCTTCCTCCTTTTCTTTTCTTACTCCTTGCTATCCTCACTGTTTTGTCAAACGTCCCTTTCTTTACTCCCATTAATCGCCTAAACCCATTCCATCTGACCCACCTGCTTTCTTTTTCTGTTTCATAGTACTTCTATTGTACTTTTATATATTAGTTATGCAAGAGGTCTATTGCAAAAGTAGCTACGCGATTGGCCATTGTCCTGCGAACAACTATTCCTTTTGCCTTGCTGCCTTGCAAAGACTCAAACGATCTAAAAGACATTCAAGAGTAAACATAAATAACAAAGCAATCAAATGTTGTGTTTTAGTCCGTTTGTCTTTGTTTTTATAAAAGTAATATGCTGTAATATTTTACAACAAGTTGAAAAGACGCATATAATTTAGTATAAATACATGTTACAGATTTGTAGGTTTAAAAGTTTAAGTTAAACAGGATAAGAAACCATTTTGCAAGTTAAAAGTTTAAGTTAAACAGGATAAGAAACCATGAAAAAAGCAAAAACTAGAAGAATCAGACTGTGCATAAAAAATGTATTAGCAATAATAGTAATGTTTGCTTGCACTAGCATTTGTTTTGGGGAGCCAGCATTAACACTTGGCCGTGATGTTATTCATGGACGGGATGTTGCTGGTAATTCTAATAAACCGGATGGAGCCGCGAATGATGCTAACATATTTCCCCTAGACCCAAACGGATGTACTTTAATTGTCGAAAATGGAGCAATGGTTAAAAAGGCAAGTGGTGCTCACATTGGTGTTAATAGTGTTGGTGTTAATAGTGATTTTAAGTCAATGACAAACAATAAAATTATCTTAAAAGGAGGCGATTTTAGTGGTGGGTACATTAATGGCGCCTGTTCTTTCTCAGAAAACAATGTTAATGTTAGTGATAATACAGTTGAAATTAATGCAGGAGAGGGGATAGGGAGTGTTTTTGGCGGATATACATTAAATGGAACAGTTTCTGGTAATGAAGTATTTATAAAAAACGATGTGACAATTGGCGGAAGTGTTGATGGCGGTTGTGT
>BNVZ01000225.1 GCA_025998475.1 Endomicrobiia bacterium
TTTTGCTCCTTTTCCTTCGTAATACATCACACCCAAGTTATTTTGAGCCTCGGCATTTCCTTGTTCTGCTGACTTTTCATACCAGTTAAATGCCTCTTTGTAATTTTGTTTTGCTCCTTTTCCTTCGTGATACATCGCACCCAAGTTGTATTGAGCTTTAGCATTTCCTTGTTCCGCTGACTTTTTATACCAGTTAAATGCTTCTTTGTAATCTTGTTTTACTTCTTCTCCTTTGTAATATTTCACACCCAAGTTATATTGAGCGATAGCATCTCCTTGTTCCGCTGCTTTTTTAAACCAGTTAATTGCTTCTTTGTAATCTTGTTTTGCTCCTTTTCCTTCGTGATACATCACACCCAAGTTATATTGAGCGTCAGCATTTCCTTGTTCTGCTGACTTTTTATACCAGTTAATTGCTTCTTTGCAATATTGTTCTACTCCTTTTGCGTTGTTATACATCACACCCAAGTTATTTTGAGCCTCGGCATTTCCTTGTTCTGCTTTTTTTTTGAGTTGATCAATTGTTTTTTTACCATTTTGGGATACACTTTCTCCTTTGATATCAGATACACCCAAACAAATGTTTGTGCATACAAACATTGCTAGTATTACTAGCATATTCCTTACTCTTTTGTGCTTGCCTAGAAACTTTACTCTTATCATCCTTTTTCTCCTTGATATAAAATTATGTTAGCTAAATCTCTTCTTTGTATGTCTATGTGGAGTCCTCGTGATTTAGCAGACAATAAGTTAAACTATTTTTTGTTAACGCTGGTAATATAGCATATTCGATGGTTAAAATGTCTAGGACACCTAATAAATTTCAATAGACCTCTTAATAACTAACATACAAAAGTACAGTAGAAGTACTATGAAACAGAAAAAGAAAGCAGGTGGGTCGGGTGGAATGGGGTTAGGCGACTAATAGGAGTAAAGAAAGCATTTGATAAAACAAAGGATAGTTGGAAGTAAGAAAAGGTAGGGGGGAGTAGGTGAGTAAAGAGAAAATTGAGTATGGAGAATATTGTAAAGATGATGTTTTGAGTACTTTAGGGCAATACCCGAACATATTGTCACACAAGAGACAGTTACAATGTTAGCAAAAGTTGTGAATATAGACATAGGGTATTCGGACATATATCGTAGGAGACAGTTACAATGTCAGTGAAAGTTGTGTGTAGGACGATAGGGTATTTGGATATATTGTCACTTGAGACAGCTACAATGTCAGCAAAAGTTGTGGATATAGACATAGAGTATGCACAAGAAGCATTAATGAGTAGTGGGGAATATACTAGATGGGAATAGGTATTGTTAAGGAAAACTAGTTATCGTAAGGAGACAATGT
>BNVZ01000226.1 GCA_025998475.1 Endomicrobiia bacterium
CACACAAAGAAAAAAATTTAATTACACGACAAAAATGCTTTTAAACTTTTCATTGATGAAATTAAAAGATCAAAACACTCAGAAACATACAAGAGCAAATAAGCTAAATCTTATTACTAAAATCAATGTTAGTGAATATAAAGATTTAAGAAAAAACACAAGCTATAAGACCTATGCATAACCAAATATTAAATGATTGTGAAATTCTTTATAACATGCGTGTCGATTGGGTCGATGTGGAATTCGACAGTAAGAGAAAACCATATGACATTAAGCACAGTATGCGCATCCTATCTTCAAAAGCAGAAACATCCCGAGGGGAAATTAGTATCACATTCACACCAGAAATGGCTGAATATGTTATAAATTCACCAGTTATGTGTCTACCATGGTCTTATTGGCAAGGTGATTCAAGAGTCTCCGAATTGATGTATAAAGTGGCTACTATGATTCGTATAAAACAAAATAAAAGAAACCAAAATCGCGATAAGATCTACATAAAAATAGATGATTTATGCAAATATGCTGTAACTATGCCTGGCACAGAAAATAATGATAACCATGTTTAGCGTCTCAAGATTAACCCACTTCAAAAAACGTGTAATGCATTAAAAAGCAGGATTCCTTTGATTGGTATTATACTATCGTTTTTATATACTCGACAGTATACAGATAACTTTTGGATATCCGTATACTGTCTTTCTGGTACTGGAATTTAAGCTCGCGCTGGAATTCCAGTACCACAATATATTCTATTTAGGAGGCCGCCAGTGTGTCAATTCTATCGTATATGCGGGTAAGGCACATATAATTATGTCAACACTCTGGACGACACAGTGTGCTGTCAAATCTGCGAGGAAAAAACAGCCATACTTAGCAAAACTATGGACAATGTAATAGTTGTAGTTAGGTTAGTACCAAATACAACAAAATATCTTTTTATCATTCAAATCACATCTACACACGACAGCACCCGTTTCACGCACAGCCAGTCACTGAAAAACGACAAACTTCACGATCCGAGGCACTGCCGCGCATCCATGCATCTAGTCTTAGGGGGAATCGGATAAACCTGATGAATATAAGAGTTAAGATAACAGATGCACAAATTTAACTATATCTCGACAGTATACAGATAGCGGGAGCTAGCCGCATACTGTCTCGCTGATGTATTTGGTTTATTGCCAAGTACAACAGAATATCTTTAAACTAGGAGGCCGCTCGGAGTGCCACCCCTCCCCATTGCACGTAAAAATCTGATGATAAAAACGTGCAAATCATAACCCCAAGCAACACAGAGCAATCTGGTAAAGTTTGCGGCAACACCAGACCAACT
>BNVZ01000227.1 GCA_025998475.1 Endomicrobiia bacterium
ACAGCGTCCTCAACAGCCTTTTTAAAGGCAATGGAATTGGCTCGATTGACGGATATGCAAATATTGTTACTAAGGATGATGGCATCCCGCAAGTAGCTGTCGTAGTAGGTGATGACATTCTCCGAGTAGATGTCGAAGGCGGGGTAGTAGCGGCCATATGCTTTGTACGTTGGAACATTTTTTGCTGCGGCCTTTAATAAATTTTTGATTGCTTCTTTGCGGACGTCGCTGCTTGGGTCGTTTGTGGCATCTTTATCAGGTATTGGGGCGTTTCTTGAGATTTCGACGGCTTTGGAGTAGGCTTCGACGGCAGATAAATAATTTCTATCGTCAATGAGTACACTTTTGTAGGCATTTGCTAAGGCATCGATCATTTTGTCATAGTCATCTTTGCTTGCTTGGGTTCTTATTAAAGAGCGCTCCAAGGCGTCATCGATGGCGTTTCTTAACGCGTCGGAGGCATATGGTTTGGCTTCTTTTGCGACATTTATGAGATTATCTTTAGCTTTAAAGAAGTCGTCCGCATTTAGACGGAGCGTTACATAGTCTTCTTTATGATTAAGCCAGTTTTCATGCCAAGCGTCGAACGCGGTGATGCAAGTTTTGTAAGCGGTTTCGAAAGGTGAAGGTGTTGGTGTTTTGTGAAGAGTTGTACATGAGCTTAACATAAGCCCAAACGAAACGATTGCAATCATTACTTTTTGTGATACGTGTCTTCTGCATCTTTCATGTCTGATGTGCATTTACAGCCTCCTTATTATATACATAAATATCTGCTTGTATCAATTATTACTACCCCTTTCCATATATTGCTCTGCTAGTTCTTTTGCGCTTAAACCGATTAGATTTTTTCAATTGGCTTGGCAAGAAAAGCCTGTGCTTCTTTGTGGACAAGAGCATTGTATTGCGCTATTGTCAGGCCACGTGTTTCATTGTGTATTTGCAAGCGTATAGCATCTATTTCCTGCATTGCTTTTGATTGGCGTATTTCATTAGACCTCTTGCATAACTAATATATAAAAGTACAATAGAAGTACTATGAAACAGAAAAAGAAAGCAGGCGGGTCGGGTGGAATGGGTTTAGTATTAATGGGAGTAAAGAAAGGGACGTTTGACAAAACAAAGGATAGCAAGGAGTAAGAAAAGATAGGAGAAAAACAGGAGGAACAAAGCAGATACAGAACTTACAGAACTCAAAACAAAATACATACAAACACACTGGTTTTAAAAAAAGAGATCAAACAAACACTAAAAAGCTGACAAAAGAAGATAAGGAGTTAAATAGAAAGATTTATCAGATGATTATAGCAGAAAACATTAAAGTA
>BNVZ01000228.1 GCA_025998475.1 Endomicrobiia bacterium
TCTAAAAGGGAGACGAATCGGTGCTTTAGTATGTAAATGTTGCTTGCGTAAGTCTTAAAGTGTTAGGGATTTCTTGTTATTTTAATGGACTTCTTGCTATTTTTAAATGGTGACAATTTGTCAGTTTGATGGTCTAAATAGCACTTGATCTATATCTACGCTCTTGCTCTGCTTTACTTTCTTTATTTCTTTGTAATCTATCTGTCTATCCATTATTTCTCCGTGTATTTGTTTATCTCTCTACACCTTTAGCTGTTCTATTTGTATTCCTCTTCTCGCATGCCTCTACTTCTCCTTTATCTCTCTCCACCGCTCTCCCTCTCTTGTTTCTTCCTTTGTATCCTCGATACTACATGGTATAGATGAACTAATCTGATCTATCTCCTGTTCCAACCCGTGCCAAAAAACATATCTCTTTATCCTACGTTTCATCGCTGCATCTTTCTTCTTAAATTCTTTCTTCAGCTCTCTCCTCACCTCTTTCCGCACTCTCTCTATTTTCTCCTCGTGTTCTCTATCTCTCTCCTCGGCCTCTCTCGCTCTCTCCTCGGCCTTTCTCTTGCTCAACTCGTCACTTATCGCTTTCTCCTCGGCCGCCCGCTTTTTCTTGTGTTCCCACTCGTAGAAGTCATCAACTAATTCCTGCGCCTTTATCGGATTTCTAGCATAATAATCAACTGAATTAGGATATCTATCCAAATAATCAGCCAATATTTTTGCCCGCTCCTCCTGTACCTCCTTCATTCCTCTATTCTTTTTTAACTCTTCTCCATTCATTATATTAGTTTCGTCAAACAATTCTTCCAAGCCCTTATCCTCATACGCCTCCTCCTGTACTTGTGCCCTTAGTCTTGCTCTCTGTGCTCTTAGCTCTGCTCCCTGTTCTTCTTTCTCTGCCTTTAGCTTTGCTTTTTCTTCTTTTGCTTTTTCTTCTTTTGCTTTTTCTTCTTTTGCTTTTTCTTTTTCTTTTTCTTTTTCTAATCTTATTCTTTTTTCTTCTTTTGCTTTTTGTTCTGCTTCTTGTTTTGCTTTTGCTTCTGCTCTTTCTCTTTCTTCTTTTGCTTTTTGTTCTTCTGCTGCTATTCTTAATCTTTCTTTTTCTTGTGCTTCTCTTTTTCGTTGTGCTTCTTCTGCTTCTTGTTTTGCTTTTGCTTCTGCTTTTTCTTTTTCTTGTTTTACTAGTGCTTCTTCTGCTTTTAGTTGTGCTGCTTCTTCTCTTACTCTTTCTTCTTCTTTTTCTTTTGCTCTTTGCGCTTCTTCTTTTTCTTCTTGTTTTGTCTCTTCTTGTGCTTTTGCTTTTGCTCTTTG
>BNVZ01000229.1 GCA_025998475.1 Endomicrobiia bacterium
AGCGGGGTATGCGTGAAGGAGAATATGAAGTGCTGCTAAGAGAGCAGGAAGAGCAGCGGGACCCGCTGATGCCAATGAGTGAGTCGGTAGCGCTGGTAAGAGATAAAAGAGCGGAGGAAATAAGGCGGCAAGAGTCGGAATATTTGTGGGGAGAGTAATTAACATAGGATGAGCGGGCAGAGAAACAAAAAGAGCACCGTGGCGAGAGAAGCTGCAAAAAGCGGAAAAGAGCTGGAAACACTGATGAAGAAGTTAAAGAGAAAGATGGCAGATATAAACTTAAAATAAAATGTCTAAAGTGCACTTACTAGCATTCTTCATCAAATCAACTAAACTATCTTTCTTTCTTTTACCCTTTGAGTGTTCAATAACACCGCTTTGTTTCAACACTAGACCAAGTTAAACAAATTAAGCTATAATATTCATTAGACCTCCCGCACAACTTGAGCATTAAATTTTAGAATTACAAATACCTGAAACCCTGAGTTAAATCGCAGTCCAAAGGGTCTTTTGCTATTACTTATCTATTCTTTAGACTATTTTAAACCTTTTAACAAATACTTTAATGTTTTCTACTATAATCATCTGATAAATCTTTCTATTTAACTCCTTATCTTCTTTTGTCAGCTTTTTAGTGTTTGTTTGATCTCTTTTTTTAAAACCAGTGTGTTTGTATGTATTTTGCCTAAGGCCTCCTAAATTGTATTTGCCATGTATCTTATTGTCTTTTCTTTGCATAAAATACATGCCTACTAAAATAAACTAAAATCGTGCTCCTTGCCCTATTATCGCTGTGCATATTACTTGCTTGCCTTTAATTTAACTACTACCAACGGTTATTGTATGTCTATTATTCTTTTCGCTTTCGCCACTTTCGCTGTTTTTGAAGTCTTTGTATCAATCTCTAGCATAATCACTGCTACTTCTACTTCTAGCGCTTTGTTTATCAATACCTATTCCCATCTAGCATATTCCCCACTATTATTAATACTTCTTCTACGTGCTTTTAGTCCTATATCCACAACTTTTGCTGACATTGTAACTGTCTCAGGTCTAATAATACGTCCTATATTGCCCTAAAGTACTCAAAACATCATCTTTACAATATTCTCTGTACTCAATTTTCTCTTTGCTCACCTACTTGCCCTATCTTTTCTTTCTTCCTTGCTATCCTTTGTTTTGTCAAATGTCACTTTCTTTGCTTTCATTAATACTAAGCCCATTCCACCCGACCCACATGCTTTCTTTTTCTGTTTCATAGTACTTCTATTGTACTTTTATTATGTTA
>BNVZ01000230.1 GCA_025998475.1 Endomicrobiia bacterium
GTCGTTCGCATCATTCATACAACTATTGCAACCCTTAAGTGCGATTTTTCCATGGGTGTCCTTGGTTTTATAGCTGCAATAGGGTTTGCCGTCACTATTTTTTTCTATGATTACCACCCGCCTGCACCTCCGCCTGCTGCACCTCTGTCACCACTGTGGTTTCGATAACATCTGTGGCTGCGGCTGCAAAGGTAACCATGTATCACCTCTGCCTGCACCTGCGTTATTCGCCACATTAAAATGTGCGTTGTTGTGCAGCGGTTGATTCGGCAACAACGGCTGATGGTACGACTGACCATTCTGGTATTGCGGTAGCATTGGCTGCTGATTATTCCACAGTGGTTGTTGTGGTTATAGTTGTTGACCACCCTGCCGTTGCGTCGGTTGGTAATTTGTCGTCGTCTGCGCACCAAAATCAAAATGGGCTCCTATTGGCGGCGGCAGAACCTGCCCTTGTTGTTGTTGTAGTAGTTGTGGCTGATATTGTTGTGGTTGTGGTTGTTGTCGGTTTTGTTGTTGTGGTTGTTGTGGTTGATGTTGTAGTAGTAGTTGTAGTTGTAGTTGTAGTTGTTGATGATGTTGTTGATGTTGTTGTTGATGTTGTTGTTGTTGACCCACATGCTGACCACCACCCCGACCCCCCCCATGCGGCTGTCTACCTGCACCTGTGCCACCACCTCTGCCTGCACCTGTGCCCCCCGTGTGTGGTATTGCGGTGTTGCTGCTGTAGGGCGTCGAGAACCCCTGTGGCTGCCACTGATTATTACGCAGTGGTTGTTGTAGTTGTGGTTGTAGTAGTTGTTGCTGTTGTTGTTGACCCACATACTGACCACCACCACCTCTGTTTACACCGTAGCAGGCGGGGTTGTAGTCGGTGTCGTTGGTGTAGTCGGCGTCGGCGTTGCGGTCGGGCCCATGTGCGGATGGCGTCGTCGGGGTTGGCGACGACGTGGGCGCGGGTGGCAGAGTCGTCGCTAGTGGTGGTGTCGATGGCAGCGAGGGCGGTGGCGCGGAGGGCATGGGCGACGCCAGCTACAATGACGGCGCGGGCGGCGGCGAGGGCGGCGGAGGCGGCGGTGATGGTGTCGGCGGCAACGCGGGCGGCAGAGTCGTCGCTAGTGGCGGTGTCGATGGCAGCGAGGGCTTCGGTGGCGGCGTTATTTGAACTTGAAGATAAACTCGAGCTACTTGAACTTGAACTGGCTGAACTTGAAGATGAACTCGAGCTGCTTGGAGATGGTAGTGGTAGTAGTGGTGGTGGTAGTAGTGGTAGTG
>BNVZ01000231.1 GCA_025998475.1 Endomicrobiia bacterium
CTTCTTCATCTTCAAGCAGTTCAAACTCAAGTAGTTTGAGTAGTTTTACATCGAGTAGTTCAACATCGAACTCACTGGAATCACTATCACTACTACCAACACCACCTACAACAAGTTCATCTTCAAGACCAGTAACACAAAAAGCAAAAAATGCAAAGAAAAAAGAAAAGGAAAAAGAAAAGAAAAAAGGAGAGGAAGAGAAAAGCAGTTTTACATCGAGTAGCTCGAGTTCATCTTCAAGTTCAAATAACGTCGGCACCCCCGTCGTCGTCATCAGCGATATCGCCAAACACGCCAAAGACCGCGCCCACGATCGCCGCGCTGCCTGCCGCATCGCCGACGACGAGACCGAAGACCCCGCCGCCGCCAACGCCGCCTTATGTGCCACCGCCGCCGACGCCGACGCCAAGTGCTACGCCCGCGCCGCCTTCCGCGCCCAAAACATCACCGACGCCGCTAAGTGCTGTGCCCACATCGTCAACGTAATGGCCAGGGATCATGGTTGTACCAACACCAGATACGACTACATCCCCGTGAAAGCAGCCAGCGACGCTGCTGCCGCCGCCGCCTGTGACGCCTATGACCACGCCCTCGTCGCCCGTGCCGCCGCCACCCGCATCCGTGCCAACGTCCGCACCAAAAAAAACGACGAAGCCGAAGCCGCCAAGGCCGAAAACGCCGCCGCCGCCGCCGAGGCCGACGCCAACACCGCTTGGATATGGGCCGAACGCGCCTCAACTTACAATGACAACATCTTCCTAACCAGCTCTACCGCTTACACTTGCAACACCCTCCCAAACAGCTCTACCGCCACCCGCCCCATCGCCTACACCGACAACACCCGGGTCGCCGACGACGTCGCCCGTGCATACGCAGTTATTTCAAACAGTTCTTCATCGAGCAGTCCAAGTTCAAGTTCATCTCCAAACTCAAACTCAAACTCGAGTATCTCGAGTTCATTTTCAAGTTCAAATAACGTCGCCACCGCCGATATCGATATCGCCCGCTGCATCATCGACCACTACAAAGCCATGGACCGCGACGCCGTCGTCAGCGATGGTGCCGCCTCCGCCCACAACGCTCTTGCCGCCATCACCGCCACCGTCAGAGCTCTCGCCACCTCCGACGCCAACGACCGCGACGAACTCACCACCTACGCCAAAAACGCCGCCGCCTGCGCCGAGGCCACCGCCCGCGACACCCGCGTATGGGCCAACCTTACCCGCTGCATCGCCCACTACTGCCCCGACAAAATCACCATCACCGACGTCGC
>BNVZ01000232.1 GCA_025998475.1 Endomicrobiia bacterium
GCCTACTAGATCTATCTTTGAGACTATTTTGAACCTTTTTGCTCTTACCCTATCTTTTCTTCTATCTGTCATTGCTATCCTTTATTTATCAAATGCTTTCTTTACTCCCATTAATACTAAACCCATTCCACCCGACCCACATGCTTTCTTTTTCTGTTTCATATACTTCTATTGTACTTTTATATATTAGTTATGCAAGAGGTCTAAAGAAAAGAGTATATATTAGTTGAAAGTAGATAGTAGACTTAGTATACTATCACAGAAATAAATATTTAGGGGTAGAAGTATGAAAAGTTTCCAAGCATCATTGGAGTTTGGATTAAAGATAAAAGAATTGAGACAAAAAGAAGGACTAACCTCTACAGAATTTATTCAAGCATTAAAGGACAAGGTAGATTTAAAGATCACTACTGGCTATATTACATATATTGAACTTTATGTAACTATTCCACATCCAAGGATTATAAAGAAATTTGCTCAATTTTTTAATATTGACCCAGCTATTCTTTTTGACATAGTTAAAAGAATTAAAATCGACGCCGCTACGATGAGAATTAATAGAAAATATAGATAAGGATAAGGGGAGTAAGAAGGTTTGAAGTGGAAAAGAAGAACACGTCTTTAGAAGACCAAAACCCTCTCAAAAGCTTGGTGTAATAGTGAATCTGCTTTCTTGTATACAAAATTATACATTAGACCTCTTGCATAACTAATATATAAAAGTACAATAGAAGTACTATGAAACAGAAAAAGAAAGCAAGCGGGTCAGATGGAATGGGTTTAGGCGATTAATGGGAGTAAAGAAAGGGACGTTTGACAAAACAGTGAGGATAGCAAGGAGTAAGAAAAGAAAAGGAGGAAGGCAGGAGGAGCAAAGAGAAAATTGAGTATAGAGAAGATGGTAAAGATGATGTTTGAATACTATAGGCAATATAGGACGTATTATTAGACCTGAGACAGTTACAATGTCAGTGAAAGTTGTGCATATAGGACTAAAAGCACGTAGAAGAAGTATTAATAATAGTGGGGAATATGCACTAGATGGGAATAGGTATTGTTAAGGGAAGGTGCAGAAGTAGAAGTAGCAGTGATAGATGCTACAGATGTGATACAAAGACCTAAAAAAAACAGCGAAAGTGGCGAAAGCGAAAAGAATAAGAGACATACAATAACCGTTGGTAGTAGTTAAATTAAAGGCAAGCAAGTAATATGCACAGCGATTGATAGGGCAAGGAGCACGATTTTAGTTTATTTTAGTAGGCATG
>BNVZ01000233.1 GCA_025998475.1 Endomicrobiia bacterium
AAGCATTCTTTTTATCGCAGGAGCTTATTATCAATCCTAATAATATTATCGTTATCAACCCTGTTGTTTTTTTCATCGTTCTTTCCTCCTTTGCTTTCTATGTGGTCACGTTCTAAACTATATCATAAAGAACAGGAAAATGTGTGAAGAAGTATACTCACTCCTTAAGCTGCAAGATGGTGCAATTTTAAATGGTTTTGCTATAACTTACATTAAGTTAAGTTGCATCACCATCACTATTATCATTGCCTTGCTCTCTCTTGTGCGCCATATCATTCTATATTGATCTATTTATTTGGTGGGTTAAACACCTGATTGTTACATATTGTATTTAAGTAGGTGAAAATTCTTTGAAAACTATCGAAGTCTAAAAGGAGAGGAAATCGGTGCTTTAATATATAATGTTGCTTACATAAGTCTTACATACAGTGGACTACTTTCCCTATTCTATTCCTATTTTGTTCCTCCAGTGCCTCTTCCTCTAGTCTCCTTCTCTCTATTACCTCTTGCGCTAATCTCATAAGCTCATTATGCCTTCGCTCTCTCTCCTCTCCTTCTCTCGTCATCTCCTCGATTCTTCTATCCGTCTCCTCGATTATTCTATCCAGCTCCTCGCAACTTCTGTCTATCTCCTCGCAACTTCTGTCTATCCTCGCTAGCTCCTCTAATGCTGTTTCTTGCTGTGGTGTAGAAACACTACTGCTGTCGTAATCATCCACTGCTATCACACTATTTGCTACAGGTGCTGTTGATTTTTCTTTTTCTTCATCTTTTTCTGCTTGTGCTTGTGCTGCTTCTTCTTTTACTCTTTCTTCTTCTTTTTCTTTTGCTTCTGCTTTTTCTTTTTCTTGTTTTACTAGTGCTTCTTCTGCTTCTCTTTTTCGTTGTGCTTCTTCTGCTTTTAGTTGTGCTGCTTCTTCTCTTACTCTTTCTTCTTCTTTTTCTTTTGCTTCTGCTTTTTCTTTTTCTTGTTTTACTAGTGCTTCTTCTGCTGCTACTCTTAATCTTTCTTTTTCTTGTGCTTCTGCTTTTTCTTTTTCTTGTTTTGCTAGTGCCTCTACACTTACTCTTTCTTCTTCTTGTTTTGCTAGTGCTTCTGCTTTTTCTTTTTCTTTTTCTAATCTTATTCTTTCTACTTCTTTTGCTTTTTCTTCTGCTTCTTGTTTTGCATTTGCTTCTGCTCTTTCTCTTTCTTCTTTTGCTTTTTGTTCTTCTGCTGCTATTCTTAATCTTTCTTTTTCTTGTGCTTCTGCTTTTTCTTT
>BNVZ01000234.1 GCA_025998475.1 Endomicrobiia bacterium
GATTTGCCTGGATGTGGAGCTGGGGCAGCTGGAGTTAATGAGTCTCCAGCACCAGCAAAGAAAGATTTATCGCTTACATGTGCATGTATATTAACAGATACAAATGAAGAACAGAAAAAACAGGATGTAAATGAAGAACAGAAAAAACAGGATGAAAATGAAAAGCAGGAAGGACAGCAGGGAAAAGAAGGTGGTGAAGCGTCTTGCTCCTATTCACCTGAGTTTTGGGCACTTATGAGGAATTATTGCTTCCAGTATCGTCCAATTGAAGGTGGAACTACTAAGGAGGTTGATGATAAAACAACGTCGTATGATAATTTGTCTGGATGTGGAGCTGGGGCAGGAGCTGGGGCTGCTGGAGTTAAGCAGTCTCCAACACGTAGCAGAAAAAATGATAAGGCTATGGTGGTAGATAATACGGATTGTAAGGTTGAAACACCGTCACCGTCACAGTCTTCTTTGCCAGCATCAGTATCTTTTGTAGGCGAAGACGAATGCATGGGAAGGGTTTTAGTGAAAGATTCATACGGAAACAAACTACCACTGTCATATATGTTACCTATGATGGAGGCTAAAGCTGCAAAGCGTGGACAGGATATAGCTATGTTTCTTGATAAGTCGGGTAGGCCTGAAACACTATTATTTTCTTCTCCATTCTTTTCTCCATCTTCTTCACCGTTTTCTAGTTCATTTTTATCATCATCATCTTCTCCATTATCGTCTTCTTCATCTCCATATTCTTCGTCATCTAGTTCATCTTCGTCCTCGTTATCATTCTCTCCATCATCGTCATCTTCTTCTTCATCGTTTTCTAGTTCATTTTTATCATCATCATCTTCTCCATCATCGTCTTCTTCACCGTTTTCTAGTTCATTTTTATCATCATCATCTTCTCCATTATCGTCTTCTTCATCTTCATATCCTTCGTCATCTAGTTCATCTTCGTCCTCGTTATCATCCTCTCCATCATCGTCATTTTCTTCTTCTTCATCGTATTTTCCATCTTTTTCATCGTCGTCTTCTTCGTCATCTAGTTCATCATCTTCATCGTTTTTTAGTTCATCTCCATCTTCTTCATCATCATCTTCTATGTCATCCTCTTCATCTGCATCGGCAGTAAATGGATCAGAAGCACCAGACTCAATGGCAGAACCAAAACCAACAGAGCCAGTAACCTGTGAAAAACAACCAATAGAAAGGCTCCAAGCAGCTATAAAAGAAATGGAAGATGCAAGAAATAATGCTTCAAAATGTATAAGCG
>BNVZ01000235.1 GCA_025998475.1 Endomicrobiia bacterium
ATAGAAAGATTTATCAGATGATTATAGTAGAAAACATTAAAGTATTTGTTAAAAGGTTCAAAATAGTATAAGATAGCTATAGACCGCAAAAGACCCTTTGGACTGCGATTTAACTTGAGTTTCAGGTGTTTGTAATTCTAAAATTTAATACTCAAAGTTGCACAAGAGGGCTAATATAAAAACTAATTCAAAAATCAAAACAGATACCTATTTCTATATTTGATTTTTATCATAGGAGAATGTATGAAAATAACAAAGTATTTAAGCAAACTGGCAGAAAAAAGAACGAGGAATGTATTAACAATAATAGTAATGTTTGCTTGCGCTAGCATTTGTTTGGGAGAGCATACAATAACGATTAACTCTGCTCTTACTCCTACTATTGATGATAATGGAGAGAGAGTTTTCCCTTTTGTCGCTGGTAATTCTAATAAACCGGATGGAACCGTGAGTTATGCTAACATATTCCCCCTAGACCCAAACAATAACACTTTAATTATCAAAGAAGGAGCAAAGGTTGGACAGGCAAGCGGCGCTGGTATTGATGATGGTAGTAATTTTGAATCAATGACAGGCAACAAAGTTATCGTAAACGGAGGCGATTTTACTGATAGTGACATTGCAGGCGCCTGTTCTTTTGTCTTAACAAATGTTGTTGACGCTAATGGTAATAGAGTTGAAATTAATGCAGGATACAATATACGAAATGTTCATGGCGGATGGACATCAAATGGAACAGCTTCTGATAATAAAGTATTTATAAAAAACGATGTGACAATTGGTAGAGATGTTACTGGCGGTTGTGTTCACGGTAACGGAAACGCAGAAAAGAATAAGGTTGCAATCACCAGCACAACTGTTGGCGGAAATGTTTATGGCGGTTATGTTTTCGGTGACGGAGACGCAAAAAAGAATGAGGTTACAATCACCAACGCAACTGTTAGCTTGAATATTAATGGCGGTTGTGTTCACGGTAACGGAAACGCAGAAAAGAATAAGGTTGCAATCACCAGCACAACTGTTGGCGGAAATTTTTATGGCGGTGGTGTTGGCGGTGACGGAGACGCGAAAAATAATGAGGTTACAATTACCAGCGCAACTGTTGACGTAACTGTTTTTGGCGGTTTTGTTCGCGGTAACGGAAACGCAAATAATAATAAAGTTACAATTAATGGCGGAAGGATTGGAGGAGATGTTTTTGGCGGTTTTGTTAAGGGCAATGACAAAGGCAATGCCACTGATAACACAGTAACTATCTTA
>BNVZ01000236.1 GCA_025998475.1 Endomicrobiia bacterium
TAAGGAAAAAGAAAATGAGAAAGAAGCAGAAAGTGGTGATAATACACCGGTATCTGGGACATCAGAGTCTTCAGGTCTTTCTCTGTCGTACTCTCAAAGTATTTCTTCGCCCTATGTTCAAGATATTCCGGATTCAGATTCGTCACCTTCGTCGCCTCTATCGTCGTCATCTTCATTAAGACAGGATGGATGGCATCCTAAAGTGGTAGATAGAGTAACGGGAGAACCTGAAGCAGTGGCAACGAGCGTAGGTGTAGATGGAAAGTCTAAGATACAGGGGGAGACGGAAAAAAGAGTAGATGTAAAAGCGAATGATCGAAGTGGTAAAGACAAAGAAACTTTGGAGAGGGTAAAGGCAATACCTAGGTTGCGGTTTGTACCTCCTCCACCTCTTTCACTATCATCGTCCTCATCCTCCTCCTCTTCATCTTCTTCCTCGTTATCTTCTTCGGATCCATCATCATCTTCTTCATCGGCAGCAGTTCCAGCGGTAGTGCCAGATTCTGCCATAAATGAGGGTAAAGGCAATACTTTGAATAGGTTGGGGTTGGGGTCGCTGTTTGTACCTCCTCCACCTCCTTCACCATCATCGTCCTCATCCTCTTCTTTGTCGTCATCTTCTGCTTGCTCATTATATTCTTCGCCTCCTAGTTCATCTTCTTCATCGGCAGCAGTTCCAGCGGTAGTGCCAGATTCTGTCATTGTGGTAGAGTCAGGGCTTGTCGCACTAAAATCAGCCCCAGTGGAAGAAACAGTGATAGAACCAAAACCAGTACCACTGCCAGCACCAGCAGAACCAGTGGCAGAACCAAATGCGCAAGCACAGAATGGACAGGTACAAGGGGCAGCACCAGCAGCACAAGAGATACCGATAGCAGACGATAAGAGGAGTGAGGCTGTGATGCGTATGATGCGTTCTTACACAAATTATAAACTTAATTATAAAACAACGCCTTCTGGAGTTAGTAAGTCTCTGTCAGCAAAGCAGACTACGCAATCAGTGCAAAGAGGTGCCAATAGAAGCGGAAAGGCATATGTGCCAGTGGCAAGACCAGCGCCACAGACAGCACCAACAGATAGAAATGGAGGAACTGAAGTCGGGACAGCATCAGCAAATCGGGTAGATACACCGGCAACAGCAGTCGGGACAGCATCAATAAATCGGGTAGATGCACCGGCAACAGCGCCAGCACCAGCAAAGCAAGATTTATCGCTTGCATGTACATGTATATTAACAGATACAAATGAAGAACAGAAAA
>BNVZ01000237.1 GCA_025998475.1 Endomicrobiia bacterium
TGTCTTATTGCTTCATGTGTTTCATCAACTGTCCTTTTTTACTGACATTCTACTAAATCCATTCACACTGACCTGTCAGTTTTTTCTGTTTCATAGGGGTTAATATTATACTTTATATGTTAGTTATTCAAGAGGTCTAAATAATACTCTCTTGTTTTTTAATTTTATTGTAAAAGCCTCTAAGGCACTGATTTTGTTAATAAGTTTGGAAGTAACGTCAGCAAAAGCAGACAATAAATGGGTAGGTAGGCTGCATTGCTTAAGGCGGAGTAGGCTCCGGGGCGGCCACGCGGCGACCTCAGTGACCGCATGGTGTGTTGGGTGGCAGGGCATGCGGCGCTATCGGTGGAGATGTATTTTGATAGTGGCAAAGGTAGTCTTGTCAATGGTAGAGGAGTGGTTGGCAATCCTCCGTAGGCATGCTTTATAGCTTTGACGGTAGTGGCTAGGATGAGTTTAGGTTTATATCGGGATAGAGACGGTTGGCAGGGAGGGCGTGGACAAGAGCACGAGATAGTTTAGATATAGAGTTGAAGTTGGAGCTGTAGTATAGCTGAGACTGAAATTAAATTTAATGTTGATATTGTATTGGGAGTCAAGTTACTTTTACTCTCATTTTTTTTGTAATATGTCATACACTAATTTTAAGTAAGACCAAATAATATAATAGACCTCTTGCACAACTAAGTGTTAATTCAAAATTACAAATACCTGAACCCTGAGTTAAATCGCAGTCCAAAGGGTCTTCTTCGTTTGTATGCCTATTCTGTACTATTTTGAACCTTTAACAAATACTTAATGATTTTTACTATAATCATATGATGAAATCTCCCTACTTAACTCCTTATATTCTTTTGTCACTTTTAGTGTTTGTTTGATCTCTTTTTGGGGGTTAGTGTGTTTGTATGTATTCTGTCTAAGTCCTCCAAGATCTATCTTTGAGACTATTTTGAATCTTTTCGGTCTTACCAATCTTTTCTTCTATCTGTCATTACTATCCTTTATTTATCATGCTTTCATGCTCCCAATCATACTAACCCTTTCCACCCGACCCATATGCTTTCTTTTTCTGTTTCAATATTTCTATAGTACTTTTATATATTAGTTATGCAAGAGGTCTACTGTCACATGGGTCTTGTCTGTTAAAATAAAAACTATAAAAAAAGTTTTGATAAGCACTTATACGTTTACGAGTGAAGTTACGTACTTTATATACCACTTGCTTACGCCACAATGTTTTGTATGTCACACATAC
>BNVZ01000238.1 GCA_025998475.1 Endomicrobiia bacterium
ATCTTCTCTATACTCAATTTTCTCTTTGCTCACCTACTTGCCCTATCTTTTCTTACTCCCGACTATCCTTTGTTTTATCAAATGCTTTCTTTACTTCCATTAATACTAAACCCATTCCACCCGACCCACATGCTTTCTTTTTCTGTTTCATAGTACTTCTATTGTACTTTTATTATGTTAGTTATTAAGAGGTCTAATAGATTGTGATTGATTTTAAATATTTAAGATGGGGGTTGACTTTAAAATATTAAAATACTAGGATACTGGAATAGGTAGTCGTAGTTAGATTGTTTTGGTTTTCATTGTGCGGGGACTAGTTTTTAAAAGGTGTAGGGTAGCTTGGACGTTTTTTGCTTGAGGTAGTTCGGTTGGTAGAGCACAGGTCTGAAAGATCTGGTGCCGGCAGTTTGGTTCTGCCTCTTAAGCATTTGTAACGTATTTTTTAGGTACTGACGGGATAATAATTTTAGTGGCTTTTGTCGATATAGATATCGATGGTTTAGAGCTAACAACTCCTAACAAGCTTCAACAAATCTTATCTTAACATCATCTATTTACAATCTGCTTGCAATTTTAGTTTAAGTTTTTTAACGTTGGTTTTAATATGGTCAACAACATTGGAATATCCATAGGGTTTTTAAAGTTTTTCTGCATACCTCTTTCGTGATTTTTAGTTTGAGTGCTAAAAGACTTTTTAAACTACAGGGGATCTCTCTAAAACTCTTAAAAGTCAGATATTTGTTAATCATGGACTTGCTTTGGTAGTTGACGTTGTTTTTACGGCAAAATTGTAGAAATAAGATTAGTACGGCAAATAAGAAAACTAAAACCGTAGGCTTTTAGACAGATCCATATAATGCGTGCTGCAACAACACCGTGTATGGATATAAAAACGCAAAATAAGAACATAAGAAAAATTTATGAAAACAAATATTATTCTACTAGGAGAAACATTATGAAAAGAACTACAGACAAAAAAAAGAAAGTATCGATGAAACTAAAAGTAATATTAAGCATACTTGTTGCATTTAGTCTTGCCTTAAGTCAGTGTGATAAAAAGAACATTAAAAGAGAAAAAGAAGAAGAAGAAGGTAGCGGTGTAGGTGAAGGCAAAGGTGGCTCCGTAGGTGCAGGTGCAGGGGGCAGCGGGTTAGACAACAGTGCAGGCAACGATACAGGTTTAAATATGGTAGGTGGTGGCAAAGGTGCAGCAGTGGCAGCTTCGAATAGTTCAAGCCTGAGCAGTTTTC
>BNVZ01000239.1 GCA_025998475.1 Endomicrobiia bacterium
CGGACTCCTAGCTACTTTACCCGCCAAAATGTCCTTTAGGATTGTTCTTTTTGCAAACATCTCTTTAAGATCTTCTCGGGTGGCTTATAAGCTCTTTTAATTGATTGCTTTGGTTGTTGATATAATACGGAATAGGGTATAGAAACTGCAGAAAACGTTTTGGACTGCGATTTAACTTGGGTTGTTTGAATTTATATAATACTTAGTTATGCAAGAGGTCTACTGTCTGGATGATCGTGTGCGAGAGACACCGAAAGAACGAAACATCCAAAAAAGAAGATACTCAAAAAACCACTACCATTTTCTTTAGTATAAAGCCTCTTTAAATACAACTCCCCCAAACTCGTCTAAAGCTTATCATAAGACTTGAGCTATAGAGAGATTGTTAAGCTGCAATGTGGAAAACTCTATTCCTACTTCTGAGAAAAGCTCCTTAAAAGTGTTATCCGGGTATTCAATACCCACAACAACTTTTTTTATTCCTGCGTTTACTATCATTTTAGCGCATAAAACACACGGTGAATGCGTGCAATAGAGAGTGGAGTTCTTAATATTTATACCGTGGAATCCACCTTGTATAATTGCATTTTGCTCAGCATGAATCGCTCTGCACATTTCATGCCTTTGCCCAGATGGAATATTCAACGCATTTCTTAGACATCCCAAAGAAAGACAGTCTTGAGTCCCTGCGGCAGCACCGTTATATCCTGTTGTTAAAACTCTTTTGTCTCTTACTATAACCGCGCCAACGTGATGGCGTACACACGTAGATCTTTCCGCAACAAGCCATGTAATTTTCACAAAATACTTATCCCATGACGGACGTTCTTTAGTCTCATCTCTCCCCATGCTGAGCATTTAACTAAAAAAATAATACTATGTCAAATTAGACCTCATGCATAATTAACATATAAAAGTACAATAGAAGTACTATGAAACAGAAAAAGAAAGCATGCGGGTCGGGTGGAATGGGTTTAGTATTAATGGGAGTAAAGAAAGGGACGTTTGACAAAACAGTGAGGATAGCAAGGAGTAAGAAAAGAAAAGGAGGAAGGCAGGAGGAGCAAAGAGAAAATTGAGTATAGCAAAGATGGTAAAGATGATGTTTGAATACTTTAGGGCAATATAGGACGTATTATTAGACCTGAGACAGTTACAATGTCAGTGAAAGTTGTGCATATAGGACTAAAAGCACGTAGAAGAAGTATTAATAATAGTGGGGAATATGCACTAGATGG
>BNVZ01000240.1 GCA_025998475.1 Endomicrobiia bacterium
ATAAATAATTATAGTGAAATTATTCTCCAAGGCAATACCATTGGTAATTTGGCTATAAAAAATCGTGAACTTGTTATGGAGCAAGAAAGTTTGCAAAAAAATATAGATACAAATCAAAAAGAATTTGATGGTATAGTTTCGGTTGAGGAAAATAACAATCAAGAACCAAGCAAACGTGAGACTCAATTATATAAAACATTAGAGGATCTAAAAAAGCAAAAGAATGTTGTTGCTGATCGTATTCATGCTAATAATACTTTGATACATGAAGCTGAAATTAAATTACAACAATCTGAACAGAAAAAAGCGGAAGAGTCAGAAAAACAGACAAAAAAGAATTATGAGCTCGTTATATATACTAAACGGCTTCAGAATAAATTGAAATGGGTTGAATATATCAATAAAGTGCCAAGACAAACGAGCAAAGACGAGATAGCTGAGCAGGGAGTACAACAGGTAGATGTAGAGCATACCAGAGCTAAGGAACAAACTCGGGTTGCTCGTGTAAAGAAAGAAGCAGATAAGGCACAGGAAGAAAATGAAAGACTAAAGGAAGAGAATCAAAAGTTGAAGGAGCAAAAAGCTTCTGCAGGTGGATGTGGTGCAGCTAGCGCAGATGGGTCAACTCAGACCGATGAAATGGAAGGAGAAGAGTTGGCTGGGAAAAAAGCTCCTACAGGTGGATGTGGTGCAGGTAGCGCTGGTGGAAGTAGAGCTCAAGGTAAGGAAAAAGAAAAGGAAAAAGAATCTTTTAACACAGGTGAGCGTGGAGCTCAAGCTACAAAAGAAGATGAGAAGTTAGGGAAAGAAAATGAAAGACTAAAGGAAGAGAATCAAAAGTTGAAGGAGCAAAAAGCTTCTGCAAGTGGGCGTAGCTCAGATGGATCAACTCAGACCGATGAAATGGAAGGAGAAGGGTTGGCTGGGAAAAAAGCTTCTACAGGTGGATGTGGTACAACTAGCGTAGGCGAGCGTGGAGCTCAAGGTAAGGAAAAAGAAAAGGAAAAAGAATCTTTTAGCACAGGTGAGCGTGGAGCTCAAGGCAAGGAAAAAGTTGAGAGTTTAGAGAGAAAAAATGAAGAGTTGGAAAGGCGTATTGAAGATCTGACAAAAGCAAAGGAACAGGCAGTTGCTAAGGCAGTTGCTGATGCGGTTGCTAAGGAAAGAGAAGAAGCTCGGAAGGCAATTAGAGAAACTCGGAAGGCACAGGAAGAAGCTGAGAGGATAAAGAAAGAA
>BNVZ01000241.1 GCA_025998475.1 Endomicrobiia bacterium
TGGGGCTGGGGCTGAGACTAGTACTGATGCTGGTGAGACACTCGATGAAGTAGTCTCAGTCCAAGTGCCAAACGTCGGGGCCCCTGTGATAGTTACTGTATTACCAGTGGCAAAGACTTTGTTCTTGTAACATTTATCGCCATGAAGAACACCGCCAAAAACATTTCCTTCAATCCTTCCGCCATTAATTGTAACTTTATTATCTTTTGCGTCTCCGTCATTGTAAACACCACCGCCAAAAATATCTCCTTCAATCCTTCCGCCATCAATTGTAACATTATTATCTTTTGCGTCTCCGTTATCGAGAACACAACCGCCATAAACATTTCCGCCAACAGTTGTGTTGGTGATTGCAACCTCATTCTTTTCTGCGTTTCCGTCACCGAGAACATGACCGCCATTAACATCTTCGCCAACAGTTGTGCTGGTGATTGTAACCTCATTATTTTCTGCGTTTCCTTTACGTCCAACATAACCGCCATAAACATATCCAACAGTTGCGCTGGTGATTGTAACCTCATTCTTTTCTGCGTTTCCGTTATCGAGAACACAACCGCCATTAACATCTCTTCCGATTGTTACTCCTTTTTCTATAAATACTTTATTATCAGAAACTGTTCCATTTAATGTATGTCCGCCATTAACATTCCATATCTTCTCTCCTGCATTAATTTCAACTGTATTATCATTAACTTTAACAGCATTTTTTGTTGAGAGAGAACAGGCGCCATTAATGTCACCATAATTAAAATTGCCTCCGCGTACGATAATTTTGTTGCCTGTCATTGATCTAACAGCACTACTATTATCATCAATATAAGCACCGCTTGCCTCTCCAACTTCTGCTCCATTACCGACAGTTAAAGTACATCCGTTTGGGTCTAGGGGAAATATGTTACCATCATTCGCGGTTCCATCCGGTTTATTAGAATTACCAGCAACAGCTTTTCCATGAGTAATATCAACAGTAGAAGAAGCGTCAAGTATTATTGGGTCCGGATCCCCAAAACAAATGCTAGTGCAAGCAAACATTACTATTATTGCTAATACATTTTTTATGCACAGTCTGCTTCTTCTAGTTTTTGCTTTTTTCATGGTTTCTTGTTCTTTTTAACTTAAACTTTTAAACTTACAAATCTGTAACATGCATTTATACTAAATTATATGCGTCTTTTCAACTTGTTGTGAAATATTACAGCATATTACTTTTATAAAAACAAAGACAAACGGACTAAA
>BNVZ01000242.1 GCA_025998475.1 Endomicrobiia bacterium
GGAAGACGGCAGGACTGCCTCAACGTATGAATATAATGTCGATGTTACTCGTTCTGTTGTGGTGTACGCTCATGCAAGAGGCGTTTCGGTGGAAGCTGAGATAGGAACCCTTGGGGGCTTGGAAGACGGGGTGGGTTCAGGTAATACGCATTTGACAAATCCTAAAGAAGCAAAGAACTTTGTTGATGAAACTGGTGTTGATTCCCTAGCTATCGCAATAGGAACTTCTCATGGCGCGTATAAATTTAAAGGCGCGATAAATCTTGCGTTTGATGTTTTAAAAGAAGTTAGATCTTTAGTAGATATTCCTATTGTTTTACATGGAGCTTCTTGTGTTCCTAAAGAATTAATTGATGAACTCAATAGATATGGCGGGAAAATGCCTGGGGCTATGGGTGTACCAATTACAAGCTTACAGGAAGCAATTAAACTCGGAGTGTCGAAGGTCAACGTTGATACCGATGGAAGACTTGCAATCACGGCCGCAATAAGAAAAGTTTTTGTTGAAAATCCTGAAAAATTTGATCCCAGGGAATATCTAGGACCTGCAAGAACTGTGCTTACGAGTCTTATTGTTTCAAAAATGAAGGCTTTTGGAACTGCAGGGCATGCAAAAGATTACACTCCGAAAACTCTTGACGATATGAAAAAATTATATATAGGATCTGCCTAAAGCTCCTGATTTTAGTAGATTTTTGTATTTACCCGTTCCATGCCAGTCATGTTTTTATGTGTCTTGTCGTAAAAAATAACATTGTGTACCAAAAAACAAAGGTATGGCAACAACAGCTTATTGGAGTTTTTCGACAGACCGTAATGACATGGAGAGATGGCCGAGCGGTTTAAGGCGATAGTCTTGAAAACTATTATAGAGGAAACTCTATCGGGGGTTCAAATCCCTCTCTCTCCGTTTTTTTTAGCAGTGTTGAAAAATATTAAAATAAAATATTTTCACAAGTATTCTATAAGTTTTACATTAGACCTCTTGCAAAACTAGGGTCTTTTGCGGTTTCTATATCTATTCTGTACTATTTTGAACCTTTTCCCATCTAACGCGTATTCTCCACTACTCATTAATACTTCTTGTGCATACTCTATGTCTATATCCACAACTTTTGCTGATATTGTAGCTATCTCTTGTGACAATATGTTTAGGTATTGCCCTAAGGTATTCAAAACATCATCTTTACAATATTCTCCATACTCAATTTTCTCTTTGCTCACCTACTTGCCC
>BNVZ01000243.1 GCA_025998475.1 Endomicrobiia bacterium
AGAAAGGTGAAGAAAAGAAGAAGAAGAAAGGTGAAGACAAAGAAGAAGGAGAAGAAGAAAGTAAGCTACAAGAAGAAATGAGCATCTCTACAGGCTCATCAAAAAAACTCCCCGAAAACACCGATGACGTGCTCACTCCATCGCCGCCATCACCACCGATAAAATAGCCCAAATCTTTGCCGACAAAGCTAGAAAGTGAGCTAAAGAACTTAACAGCTAGTTCAATCAGTTCTTCATCGAGCAGTTCAAGTAGATAAAGTTCAAATTTGAGAGCTTGAGCGATACAGATACATATACAGACCAGTGCAATAGTGACATGGATCAAGTGACACAGATACAGACTAGTTGTGATATTTATTAAAAATATGCGTAGGGAGGGATGAGAAAACTATAGGGTTTTTTAAGTTAGTAGTGGTGCAATAAAAATGTGCAAAGCTTTGTGCGGAGATTCATTTTTTTTTCGTGTCATTTTACATGATATGACGCCAAAACTTGACACAAGCCGTGGAAAGTTGTAAAACGTTCTTCCAGTGCTAGTTGTTGAACTTGCGGTGCTATAGGCCTACTACGTCAAAAAAAACTAAGATAGAGGAAACATTATGACAAAAACAAGATTATTAAATTCATCTTCATTTATTTTACTTGGTTTTTTGGTTTTAAGTTCCTACGATAAAAAGAACGCTTTACTTGTAAACAGAAGAACTGCTACTCCAGAGAAAGTAAAACAAGTAGAAGAAGCACAAAGAGCAAAAGAAAGAGAAAAAGCAGAAGTAATTAAAGAAACACCAAGAGCAAAAGAAAAAACACAAGCAGACGCTGAAGAACATGAGCTCGACGAGCTCATCGAAAAACTCGACGATGGCGACGTCCGCGACGCCTTCGTCGAAGCCGCCAAAGTTATCAAACTCGCCCGCGCCACCTGCGTCGCCAACGCCGAAGCCTCCGCTCGCGCCGCCTACCGTCATACCGCCGACGCTGCCGACGCCGCCGCAAAAGTCGTCGACCCCAGTCCTGCCCTCGACTACACCTGCCACAATCCTGCCCTCGACTACAACTTTGACATCGCCAGCAAAGTCGAACGCGCCGAACGCGCCTACGCCCACGGTGCGGTCGATGCCGTGCCTTTCGGCACCAACATTCCCAGCAACTACTGTGCCGTCGCCAACACCACTGCCACCGAAGACGTCTTCAACCCCAACGACGACGCCATCGCCGACACCATCGAAGCCACC
>BNVZ01000244.1 GCA_025998475.1 Endomicrobiia bacterium
TTTTCAATAACGGAAACGCAAGAGATAATAAAGTTACAATATCTTCATCTACGGATAGCGCATCGAGTGTCTCATCAACATCACCACGAGTCTCAGCCCCAGCCCCATCATCTTCCCCCTCTAATGAGAAAGGATTAAAGGAAGTGTTTATGGCGGTCGTGTTCGCGGTGACGGAGATGCAAAAAAGAATATAGTTACAATTAATGACGGAAAGATTAAAGGAGATGTTTCTGGCGGTTTTGTTCTCGGTAACGGAAGCGCAGAAAAGAATGAGGTTACAATCACCAGCACAACTGTTGG
The DNA here is from genome assembly GCA_025998475.1 of Endomicrobiia bacterium. GTDB lineage: Bacteria > Elusimicrobiota > Endomicrobiia > Endomicrobiales > Endomicrobiaceae > Endomicrobiellum. The sequence continues at coordinate 301 of BNVZ01000244.1, forward strand.
CTTGAATATTAATGGCGGTTATGTTGGCCGTAACGGAGACGCAAATAATAATAAAGTTACAATTAATGACGGAAAGATTAAAGGAGATGTTTATGCCGGTTATGTTCTTGGGGACGGAGACGCAAATAATAATAAAGTTACAATTACCAGCGCAACTGTTGACAAAGATGTTCATGGCGGTTGTGTTTACGTTAACGGAGACGCAGAAAAGAATGAGGTTACAATCACCAGCGCAACTGTTGGCGAAAATGTTTGTGGCGGTCGTGTTTTAGGTGACGGAGACGCAAATAATAATAAAGTTACAATTAATGGTGGAAGGATTGAAAAAAGTGTTTGTGGCGGTTTTATTTTTGGTGACGGAGACGCAAAAAATAATAAAGTTACAATTAATGACGGAAGGATTGGAGGAGTTGTTTGTGGCGGTTTTGTTAGAGGCAATAACAATGGCGATGCCACTGGTAACACAGTAACTATCTCAGGGACCCCGGAATTTGGAGACAACACAAATCTGTTCGGACTGTGCGGAGGTATTGGCGCTAACAATGAATCCGACGCATTTACAGGCAACACATTGGTTATTAAAGAAATAAAGGCAATTACAGTAAGAGGAATAAGTAATTTTGAAAATTATGAATTTTACTTGCCGCAAGATTTAAAGGCCCAAGAGCCAATTTTGATAGCAAATGATGGCGGTTGCAGTTGGGATAAAGGCACCGTCAACTACACCGATCCCTGCCCCCTAAAACTCTCAAAAACCAACATAACCATATACCCTAAGGAAGCAATAGAAAAAGGAACAAAATACACATTGATACGCAGTCTGCAAGGATTTGACGGGATAAGTAAAAAATTTACATCTCCTCCTCCCAACAAAGGCCCAGTAGTGTATAAATGGGGTTTAGAAATAGTTGACAACAAAGATTTGGCAACAA
>BNVZ01000245.1 GCA_025998475.1 Endomicrobiia bacterium
GGCGGTACGATTTATGGAGAATGTGACGTAAGCGCGCCAAACGAAAAATCTAAGGCAAATCCTTTGTCTCCGTATGGTATTGCAAAAAATTCAGTTGAAAATTACATAAAGTTTTATTCTGCAGTTTATAGTTTAGATTACACAATACTACGATACGGCAATGTATATGGCCCAAGACAAGACCCGTACGGAGAGGCGGGTGTCATTGCAATATTTATCACTAAAATGCTACGCGGTAAGGACGTCAATATTTTTGGCGATGGCAAGCAAATGAGAGATTATGTTTATGTTTCCGATGTCGTTAATGCGAATTTAAAAGCTTTAAACAAAGGGAAAAACCAAGTTATCAATATAGGAACGTCAAAAGCCGTGTCTGTAAATAGACTTTTAGAGGTTATGAGTAATGCGATAGGGTATAGTAAAAAAGCGGTTTATAAACCAAAAAGAGAAGGTGAATTATTTAAAAGTTTTTTGAATATAGACAAAGCTAAGAAAGTTTTAGGTTGGACGCCAAAAACTTGTATAGAAAAAGGTATAAAAAAAACAATCGAATATTTTAAAATGGGGAATAAATGAAAGCTTTTGTTTTAGCTGCAGGAGTAGGTACAAGGCTTAAACCGTTAACAACGGATATTCCAAAGCCTATGATTCCTATTTTGGGCAAGCCTGCTTTGTATTATACATTTTTAAATTTGTGGAAAAACGGTTTCGATAATGTTTGTGTAAATGTATATCACCGACCCGATGCTGTGACTAATTATTTTAAAAATAATGACGAGATTAGTATCAAATTGAATTTTTTTCGTGAGAAAAGGCTCTTGGGTACAGCCGGGGCAATAAAAAATGCGGAGGATTTTTTTGATGATACTTTTGTAGTTATGTCCGGTGATGGTTTGACTGATATTGATATAAAAAAAGCAGTAGAGTTTCATAAAAAAAAGAAATCAGTAGTTACGATAGTTCTAAAGAAAATAGATTTAAGACTTGAGTATGGCATTGCTGTAACAAACAAGACAGGAGAAGTAAAAACATTTATTGAAAAACCTTCTTTGGGAGACATCTTTTATAACGGTATAAATACAGGTATATATGTATTGGAACCCGAAATTTTTAATTTTATCCCAAGAAATAAATTTTTTGATTTTAGCGCGGATTTGTTTCCTCTTCTAATGAGACAAAAACAGAAAATTTACGGTTATGTCATGGATGAGTATTGGAC
>BNVZ01000246.1 GCA_025998475.1 Endomicrobiia bacterium
TATTCATGGGGTACTCCTAGAGTACGCAGTAATATTTGAATCTCAAAAAAATCTAAATATTCAAATCGTCTTCTACAACTCTCAAGCGGCATATTATCACACATTCTTGTCTGGTAGCCAATAGTAGTATCTTTTGCGTACAAAAATTCCTTGCCGGCTTCTCTGGCACCAACTAATCGATCGGTAAGTATATCTCGAAATTCTTGATCTGAGTATTTGTCCCATAAATTTTTATCAACATACCCAAGTTGTCCTGCATGATGTAAAAGTCTTCTTGCAGCATACAAACCACATTCTCCGGGAATATATAGATCGCTGGGCGATTTGTACCAAAAATGCGCTCCAGTAAATTTTATGTTAAGTATAGAAGTACCGTATTTTTCTTTTCTTATTTCTTCTCTAATAAAACTTTCTTGTTTTGCTATAGACATATTTTGCAATATGGCCAATTTTTCCCCATATCTTTTTTTCCATAGGGAGGAGTCTGAGTTATGATATATTCCCATTGTTTTTATCATCAACGCTTCTTCTTCTTTCTTTTTTTTACCTTCTTCTTCACACAGAGCTTCCAGCTTAGCCTGCTCTTTGTTCCACTTTTCATGCTTTTTTTCCAGCTCTTCTTTCCGCTCTCCTTCGCGCGTTTCTCCCCGCTCTCCTTCCCGTGCTTCTCGCGCTTTTTCCTGCTCTTCCCACTCTATTTCCTCCGCTTCTTCTTCCTGCTTTTTCCTAAGTGTCGACTCCAGTTCTTTTTTCTTTTTCTCCCACGCTCCTCTCGGATCTTTTTCCCAGTATTTTTTAAATTTTTCCAACTCTGCCTGCTCTTCCAGATCTTCCAGCTCTTCCGTCTCTTCCAGCACTTTTTCCGACACTTCTTCTTCCCGCACTTTCCGCCACCCTTCTTCCAGCTCTTTTTTTAATTTTTCCAACTCTGCCTGCTCTTTTTCCCGCTTTCTCATCTCTTCACGTGCTTCTTTCTGATTTTTCCACATTTCTTCCTGCACTTCTTTCCAATCTTCTTCCTCCTCTTTATCCTCTTCTTCCCACTTTTTTTCCAGATCTTCCTGCTCTTCCCGTTCTTCCAGATCTTTCAGCTCTTTTCCCCGCTTTTTCCACTTTTTTTCCCGCTTTTTTTTCCCGCTTTTTTTCCCGCTCTTTTTTAAATTTTTCCAACTCTGCCTGCTTTTCCAGATCTTTCAGCTCTTTTTCCTGCTTTTTTT
>BNVZ01000247.1 GCA_025998475.1 Endomicrobiia bacterium
GCCACTTTTTTTGTTTCTTTGCCCGCATTCCCTGCAATACTGCTCGCGCTTCTTTCAGTGGGTCATTACAACTCTCCCCCAGAAGTCCCCCCGGCGGCATCGACCATGAAGCTGTTAGGTTCACTACTCCTCCCTGCAGCAATTCCAGATGCAGCCCCTCATCCGCCCGTCCTCTCAGCAGCACCGTCGGCATCGGCCATATTGCTGCTAGCTTCACTCCCTGCAGCGCTTCCTGCACTTCCTGTAGCATATTCTGCGCATCTTCCAACGCTTTTTCGAACACGCCCCCCCGCTGCGCTTTTTCTGCATCTTCTGTCATTTTTGCTATCGCTCTTACTATCGCCACCGATGCTTGGTCCCACCATGCCGATACTCGTCTCCATTCACATCTAATCGCAGCATAAGGTCTTTCCCGCATTATATGAGCAACAGGGTGGAATGGTAGTATCTTTTTTTCCCGTGCTATCTCTTGTGAGATTCTATCCAGCGCTTCCTGCTTTCTTCCCAGCGCTTCCAGCGCTTCCTGCACTTCCCCTTCCCTCTGTATTATTCTTCCCTGCGCTTCCTGCACTTCCTGCACTTCCCTCTGTGCTCCATATGCTATCAGCACTCTATTCACTCTGCTCAGTGCTTCCTGCTTTTTTCTCAGATTTTCCTGCTCTTTTCTCAGCTCTACCTGCTTTTCTTTCAGCTCTTCACGCGCTCTTTTTACTTCTTCATTTTGTTTTCTTATTAATTCGTCATGGTCGGCGGCGTTGGCGCGGTCAAGGGCAGCTTTGTAGTCGGCGAGGGCTTTGGCGGTGACCGTATTGAAGGTGCTCTCGGCAGCAGCGACGGTGTCGTCGCAGGCAGCGGTTCTGATGGCGTCAAGGCGGTTGTCGGTGGCGGTTTTGATGGCATAGTTGTAGTCGGTGAGGGCAGGGTTGCGGATGGCGTAATAGGCGGTGGTGCGGGCGGGGGTTAAGGGGTTTTCGCGGTAAGTGACGAAGGAGGTGAAGGAGCTGGTGAAGTCGCAGACTGAGACGCGGTTGGCTTTGACGTCGTGGTCGCGGTTGGCGGCGTCGAAGTCGCTGTGACAGCGGCGGCAGGCAGCATCATGGGCGCGGAGGGCAACGTTGCGACGGGTGTCAGCGTCTGCTTTTTCTTTTGCTTTTACTCTTGCTCTTTCTTCGTCTTCCTTCCTTTTCTTTGCTTCTTCTATTTTC
>BNVZ01000248.1 GCA_025998475.1 Endomicrobiia bacterium
AACCTCATTATTTTCTGCGTCTCCTTTACCGCCAACACAACCGCCAAAAACATGTTCTTTAATCCTTTCGTCATTAATTGTAACTATATTATTTTTTGCATCTCCGTCACCGTGAACACGACCGCCAAGAACATTTCCTTTAATCCTTTCGTCATTAGAGGGGGAAGATGATGGGGCTGGGGCTGAGACTCGTGGTGATGTTGATGAGACACTCGATGCACTGTCTGTAGATGAAGATATTGTCACTTTATTATTATTTGCATTTCCGTTACCAAAAACATGACCGCCAAAAACATCTTCGTCAACAGTTGTGCTGGTGATTGTAACCTCATTCTTTTTTGCGCTTCCGTTACCGAGAACATAACCGCCAGAAACATCTCCTTTAATCTTTCCGTCACCGTGAACATAACCGCCATCAACACTTCCGCCAATTGTCACTTCGTTTTTTATAAGTACTTTATTATCAGAAGCTGTTCCATCTATTGTATATCCGCCAAAAACTCTCTTTATTCCCTCTCCTGCATTAATTTTAACTGTATTACCATTAACGTCAACAGCATTTCTTCTTGAGAGAGAACAGGCACCATTAATGTTCTGACCACTAAAATTGCCTCCGTTTACGATAATTTTGTTGCCTTTCATTGATCTAACAGCACTATTATTATCATCAATATAAGCACCGCTTGCCTCTCCAACTATTGCTCCTTGATTGACAATTAAAGTACATTCGCTTGGGTATTGCGTAAATCTGTTACGTCGTGTATTATTCTTGGTTCCATCCAATCTATCAGAATTACCAGCAACATTCTCTCCATGAGTAGCATTAGAGCCAAGTGTTATTGCTGTCTTCCCAAAACAAATGCTAGTGCAAGCAAACATTACTATTATTGCTAATACATTTTTTATGCACAGTCTGCTTCTTCTAGTTTTTGCTTTTTTCATGGTTTCTTATCCTGTTTAACTTAAACTTTTAAACTTGCAAAATGGTTTCTTGTCCTGTTTAACTTAAACTTTTAAACTTACAAATCTGTAACATGCATTTATACTAAATTATATGCGTCTTTTCAACTTGTTGTGAAATATTACAGCATATTACTTTTATAAAAACAAAGACAAACGGACTAAAACACAACATTTGATTGCTTTGTTATTTACGTTTACTCTTGAATGTCTTTTAGATCGTTTGAGTCTTTGCAAGGCAGCA
>BNVZ01000249.1 GCA_025998475.1 Endomicrobiia bacterium
AAAACCAAACCGTACGCGATGTCGCTGTGACCTTGTCTAAATTCAAAATACTTTGCACTCAGGTGAGGTTGCTGCAAAGATACTTGCGTTCCCGTCCCCTCTTTAGTGTAGGTTAAGTTGCTTTTTTGACACCTTGCGTTACCTTGCCAGAAGCCTTATGCGACTTAAAACGTTCAGAGACAAACCAAAAGAAGAACTAGCAAGGGGATTTGGTGTTGTTGTTGATATTTAAGTCTCTATCAGACAACTAACCTATGTATTGGATTCTTTAACTGTCGCGGCTTGCGAACGTCACAAGTCTGGATTGATAAGTAGAGGTGTTTTGTAGGTCTTAACACTAAAATTTAAGCACCGCTGATACGGCTGATACGTAAATTGCGCCAATACGGAAGTTAGTTGACTGTAATAATTGCATTGCATAAGGAACAAAATAAAATGAAACGTGATTATTATGAAGTACTTGGTGTTACCAAAGCTGCTCCGCTTGATGAAATTAAGTCGGCTTACAGAAAGCTGGCTTTGAAATATCATCCTGACAAAAATCCCGGTGATAAAACAACAGAAGAAAAATTTAAGGAAATAAACGAAGCTTACGAAGTATTATCTGACACACAAAAAAAACAGCAATATGATGCATTTGGACATGATGCTGCCAGCGGTGGTGTGGGCGGAGAAAATCCTTTCACTAGTCAGGGTGGACAGACGCAGTACACATATACAAGCGGTGATTTTTCAAATATGGGAGATATTTTTGGCGACATATTCGGTGATATTTTTGGTGGCAGTCAAGGTAGCAGTAAGCGAGGAAGTGGTAGATCCGCACAAAAACGCGGCGAAGATTTACGTTATGATGTAGATATTTCTTACCTTGAGGCAATGAAAGGTGCGGAAATTTCTATAGATATACCTAAAAAGGAAGCTTGTTCTGTCTGTCGCGGAACGGGAAGCAAAGACGGCTCTGCCCCAAGACAGTGTCCGCAGTGCAGAGGTACAGGCCAAGTAAAATACTCTCAAGGATTTTTTCAAATTAATCAGGAATGCCTTCAGTGCAAAGGCAAAGGAACTACCATAAGCAACCCTTGTGCTGAATGCAGAGGAGAAGGTACTGTAAAAAAGAGAAAAACTGTCAAAGTAAAAATTCCGATGGGAGTTGATGAAGGAACTTCTTTGAAAGTCTCAGGTTCAGGTAATGCG
>BNVZ01000250.1 GCA_025998475.1 Endomicrobiia bacterium
TATTGTTGGTGGTGGTGCTCCTTGTTCTGATGGTGCTGGTGAAGAGCTTGAAGAAGAAGATGAAGACGATACTACGTCTTCTTCCAGCTTTTTCCGCTCTTCGAGCGCTTTTTTTACCAGACCTTCACGCCGTTTTTTCAGATCTTTACGCTTTTCTTTCCACTCTTCCCGCTTTTTCCACAACTCATATGGCGTCAGATCTTTTACTGTCAGACCTTTGAATGACGATGCTGATGCTACGTCTCCCTTCGCTCTCTGCACTTTCCATGCTTGTTCCAGCTCGCTTTCAGCTCCTTCCAGCAATACTCTCTCTCGTTGCAGCTCTTCCCACTCTTTTTCCCACGTATTCCACTCTCCCTTGTCACCTTGACCTGCACCGTCACCTTCGCCTTCGCCTATGTCTTTGTCTTTGTCTTTGTTGCTGACATCTTCGCCTTCGCCTATATCTTTGCTTTTACTCTCTTTTTGTTTCTGCTTTGCTTTTCCTTCCCACACTTCCTTGTCACCTTGACCTGCACCGTCAGCTTCGCCTTCGCCTATATCTTTGCTTTTACTCTCTTTTTGTTTCTGCTTTGCTTTTCCTTCCCACACTTCCTTGTCACCTTGACCTGCACCGTCAGCTTCGCCTATACCTTTGCTTTTCACATCTTTTTGTTTTTGCTTTTCTTTTTCTTTGTTTTTATGATTTTCCCACTTTCTGTCCCGTTCTCTATTCTCCAATTTAAACCGTTCTTCCACCGCATCCCTCCCCAATGCCGTACACTCATCCCCCGCCGCAACAAACTTTTTTTTCAGTTTTTCATACTTTTCTTCCCACTTTTTCCGCTTTATCCACAGCTTATATGCCAGCTCTTCCAGCCCTTCCATCCTTTTTTTATACGATGATGATGAGTCTGAAGAAGAAGATGATGAAGAGCTTGAAGAAGAAGATGAAGACGATGCTACGTCTTCTTCCGGTTTTTTCCACGCTTCTCTCAGTTCTCTTTCCTCTTCTATCAGCTCATCGTACTCTTTTTTCATAACCCTAAACTCTATACGTAGCGTTGACAGTGCCTGTTCATTATATTTCCGCTTTTTTTCTTTCCGCACATTGACATCTTCTTCCTGCTTTTTTTTCTGCCCACCTTCTTCCTGCTTTTTTTTCTGTGCTTCTTCTATTTCTCTTATTTTCTCTGGGGTAGCAGTCCTTCTGT
>BNVZ01000251.1 GCA_025998475.1 Endomicrobiia bacterium
CAGTTTCAGCAGCATCCTCGTTGATCTTACTCCCGACATCCGCATCCGTGCGCCCTTTATCTATATCATGAAAAACTTAGAACACAACTTTAAATTAAGGAGGTGTGATATCGTCAGCTTCATCTATAGTCTTCATAACTGTATTGAGCCTATCATTAGCTTGAGTCTCACCACTGTCTAGTTCTTCAGACATCTGTCTAAGATTCTGTTCATTTTTTTCAGCTTGATTCAATTTTTCTATCGCCAATTTCAATGACACTGACAAACCATTTTCCTTTGATCTAATATTCTCAAGATCGACCTTATTCTTATCGACTTGTTCTTTGAACAAAATGACGATAGAGGCCGCTGATATACGTCTCGTTGATGAAATGACGATTTTCATGGCTGTAGATATTGGTAATGATTGTAAGACGGGCTGCTAAAGTTGTAAGGGAGGGAGAAGCGAGGAGTTCGATGAATTTGGTGCGAACGGTGGTAAGGCTGTCAGATAGGTCTATGTCAAGAATCTCAATTGCACCGACAAGGGGCTTAAGAATATCGACGTATATACTACTACAGGTTTCGTGGTAGTTGGCTTTAACGAAAGTGAAAAATTTGGTGAGGCCGCTACACTCGGCATCTGTGAGATTGAGACCCATAATGGCTGTAGTGAAAAGATCAGATTCATGGGGGGGTGATATGGTCGTGTAAGGCAGCAACAATGGTTTGAATTTTTGAATTTAAAGTTAATGACGATGATGTTGATGATGATGTTGGTGAGTAGCTTGAAGAACTAGATGAGAGTGATGATGACGGTGACGAACTAGTTTTTTTCATCATATTTATCTCAATGTATTTGCTGCAATTTTCCGGGGACAAGATGAAGAGATTATGGATGTAGGTGGTGTAATCGTCGGGGGTGGTGAAGTTTTCAGGGATACTAAAGAAGTAATTCATGAGGGCGGATAATTGCTCATAGTATCCGTTATATAAAAGGTCATAGAGGACTTTGATGAGCTCGCTGCAGGTGGGGGTAATAGGGGTATTGAGACTGAGACCATAGATGAAGCTGACGATATCACACCTCCTTAATTTAAAGTTGTGTTCTAAGTTTTTCATGATATAGATAAAGGGCGCACGGATGCGGATGTCGGGAGTAAGATCAACGAGGATGCTGCTGAAACTG
>BNVZ01000252.1 GCA_025998475.1 Endomicrobiia bacterium
CTCTTGATTCCATCCACCAAATTTCTTGTGTCCATCTACAAACATATACTCTCCTTTACATTAGTAATAATACAACTCTAACACAACTCTTCTATCAACCTTAATAACTTATTGAGGGTTATATGCTTAAGGTATCAATATCTCATTAACATATTATAACATTTTTTGTTTTTTTTATAATAAGTTTTATTGTCATTTCAAGCGAAGACTAAAGAAAATCTCTCTTGTACAAACTATGCTACCTGCTATATTTAAAGCAAAAAAAAGTTTATCTAAAATACTTATAAGTCTTATTATAATTTTGTTGATGTTAGAACGTAGTTTTGTATGATACCTCTTCACAAGTTGAAATTGTTAGCTGTTTAAAAAATATCAGACTGATGTATTGTTTTACTTTAGATTTTGGTAATAGCAAATTTTACCAATCCCGACACTAATGGATATTCTCTAGCAAGTATTTAAAACTGTAAATTCGTCAACAACACTTACTGTTCTTGATTCCTTCTCTTTAAATAAAATCATCATTATATTCCAAAACAGCAACGCACGCATATGAGGAAAGCATAAAAAAACATAAACATAAAGTTTCTATAACTATCCTAGTCCAATTCTAAGTTAACAACGGTGATAAACATTAAAACAAACACCTCAAAAACTTAGAAGCAAGTAACTTAGACTTTTTATAGATTAAGTTTTTAATTTAAGAAAATAGTTACCTACAACACAAATTAAATTATCCAAAGCGCCTTCTGTGAATGTTATATATTTCTACTATTTCTTACCTTTCTACCCCGCCACCTATTTTTCCATTCTTCCTACTTCTTATATTTAATCTAATGCATTCTTTACTCCTATTAAATTAATCTAAAGCTTTCAAAATGTGTCCCGCCAGTATGTTATTCTGTTTCATAGTGCTTCAATTGCATTTTCCCGTATTAGTTATGCATGAGTCTAACATATTTTTTTGCTACTTCCATATCGTTGAAATGTATCTTTTCATTACCTATAATCTGATAAACTTCATGACCTTTTCCTGCGATTAAAACAATGTCACCTTTGTCTGCCATGATGACTGCTTCTTTTATTGCTTCTTCTCTGCTGACCACAACCTTATAATTTGTTTTATAAACTCTTTTTATTCCAACTACTATATCAAGAATT
>BNVZ01000253.1 GCA_025998475.1 Endomicrobiia bacterium
TGATGGTGCCATCAAAGTAGTCAGTAAGCCAAGCAGTCAAAACACTACGTCAAGTAACAACCCAAAAAAAGGATATATATCTTCGTCTCCATCGAGCTCATCATCCTCTTCCAGCAGTTCAAGTTCAAATAGTTATAGCAGCCCAAGTTCAAGTAGTTCGAGTGGCTCAAGCTCAAGCTCAAGTAGCTCGAGTTTATCTCCAAAAACCCTAAGTGAATCATCTATTGCCGAATCCAACAACTTCATCAACAATCTCAAAGGGGGCACCCACAGCAAGCAGCAGGAAGAACTTGAAGAGCTGAAAAAAGAACTGACAAAAAAGCAGAAAGAGCATGATGAGCTGGGTTCAAAAATGGAAAAGAATTTGAAAGAACTGAGTAGCAAGCAAGAAGAAATTGAAGAGCTGGTAAATCAGGGCGCAGAGCGGAAAGAACTTGAAGAAAATTGGAACAATGAATGGATTGCATTGCTTGCGATGGAAGAAGAATGGGAAAAAAAGAAGCAAGAGCTAGGAGCACTTAGGATAAATTTGGTAGCACTGGAAGGGAGAGAAGAAGCTGACAGTTCTTCATTAGACCTCTTGCATAACTAATATATAAAAGTACAATAGAAGTACTATGAAACAGAAAAAGAAAGCAAGCGGGTCAGATGGAATGGGTTTAGGCGATTAATGGGAGTAAAGAAAGGGACGTTTGACAAAACAAAGGATAGCAAGGACAGAACAAAAGAACAGTACAGAATAGACATAAAAATCAGAAAACGCTTTGGACTGCTATTTAACTTGGGTTGCAGGTATTTGTAATTCTAAAATTTAATACTTAGTTATGCAAGAGGTCTATTGAATAATGAACCAGAAAGAGAGAAAAACCCAGAATCTGACACAGACAAAGCCCTAATAAATAAAACACTGACAGAATCTGAAATAGCAGAAGAAAGAGAAAGAGTAAAAGCAGAAGAAGCGGCACTAGCGCAAGCAAAACAAAAAGAAAAAGAAGAAAAAGATAAGAAGAAGACTGTGGAAGTACTGGAAGAAGAACTAAATCGTAGGATTGACGAGATTGATGTTAAACTTAATAAAAAAAAGACTGGTGTTTTTGTAAAAGGGTTGGATGATCTTATTAACATTATAAGTGAGGTTGATAATTATTATGCCGAGCACT
>BNVZ01000254.1 GCA_025998475.1 Endomicrobiia bacterium
TGTGCATTGAATATAAAAACAGCACAGAGTAATCTTGAAAAATCTTCAAAAATATACAATAGCGCTTTCTTAAGAAGTTCTGATTTGAACAATGTTATGTTGGGTGAATTTAAACTTTTTAATAAAATGACTTTTATGTTTTTATATGAACAAAATCCATTTGAATATAAAATGAGGCGTAAATCTTTGGAGTATAAGAAAGAGTATTTTGAAAAAGCAAAAAAAGAAGCTGCAGCTTCTGCGTTAGATATAAAAGTATGGGAGAAATCAAAAAAAGATCTTTTAAATTTACAGAAGCGTGAAGATAAACTGATTGAACGACATAAAAGTATGATGAAAGAAAAGAACGAACTTTTAAAGACTACGTTGGGTAAACGGCTTGCCATGGAACAAGAAATAAAAGCTTTAAATGACAGCGCGAAGGCTCTGCAGTCATTGATAGGTAAAATTGATATGCAAAATAGACGCAAACAGGCTACCAGTGTACATGCTCCATTGTCTGAAGCAAAAGGAAAAAAATCTCTGCCGTGGCCTGTAGATGGAAAAATTATTATGAATTTTGGTAGAAATAAGCATCCTGAGCTTGATACTTATGTTATAAGTAATGGAATAAAAATCGACGTTTCAGGTTTCAATCGTGTTAAAAGTGTTGATTCAGGAACAGTTGTTTTTGCAGGAAAGCTTCGTTCTTATGGTAAAATTGTTGTAATAGATCACAAAAATTCAATTTTTTCTGTATACGGTCTTTTAGATAATATATTGGTTAAAGAAGATCAAAAAATTTCAAAGGGAGATGTCATTGCCGATATTGGCAGAGGTAAAAAAAACAATTGTTTATACTTTGAAATAAGACAAAATAACATTCCTGATAACCCTATTTTTTGGCTTCATCAGAAGTAAGCGACTATTTATCAGATGCAAAGATAAAACGAGCTAAGACAGTGATTTGACTATAGTGTTTAAAAGTCTTGCATACAATCCAAACTGTTCGTAAGTAAGGAAATAGAACAACCATAATAACAAACGAGCGCAAGCACTTTGAAGAGATTTAAGACTTAAAAAGCAATATCTAACGAATACAGAAATAGAAGAAAACGCTTTGGATTTGAAATTTAATTTAAAGCTTGAAGTATATAATTTAAAACTGCAGGTTT
>BNVZ01000255.1 GCA_025998475.1 Endomicrobiia bacterium
AAAAGAAGAAAAAGCAAAAGAAGAAAGAGAAAGAGCAGAAGCAAAAGCAAAACAAGAAGCAGAACAAAAAGCAAAAGAAGAAGAAAGAATAAGATTAGAAGAAGAAGAAAAAGCAAAACAAGAAGAAGAGAGAGTAAAAGAAGAAGCAGCACAACTAAAAGCAGAAGAGGCACAACGAAAAGCAGAAAAAGAGCAAAAAGAAGCATTAGCAAAACAAGAAAAAGAAAAAGCAGAAGCAAAAGCAAAACAAGAAGCAGAAGAAAAAGCAAAACAAGAAGAAAGAATAAGATTAGAAAAAGAAAAAGAAAAAGAAAAAGCAAAAGAAGAAAAAGCAAAGCTAAAGGCAGAGAAAGAAGAACAGGGAGCAGAGCTAAGAGCACAGCGAGCAAAACTAAGGGCACAAGTACATGAGGAGGCGTATGAGGATAAGGGCTTGGAAGAATTGTTTGACGAAATTAATGTAATGAATGGAGAGGAGTTTAAAAAGACTAGAGAAATAAGTCGAATGAAGGAGGCACAGGAGGAGCGGGCAAAGATATTAGTTGCTTTTTTGGCTACTAGACATCCAGAAGATCGTGATTATTATACTAGGCATCCGATAGAGGAACAGGAGGATGCTGATTGTTGGTGCAAGCGGGCACAGGAGGACAAACGGGAGGATGAGGAGAGAGCGATACGGTACGAGTTGATGGACAGAGAGTCCGAGGAGAGAGCGAGAGAGGCCGAGGAGAGAGCGAAGAAAGAGGCCGAGGAGAGAGCGAAGAAAGAGGCCGAGGAGAGAGCGAGAGAACAGAGAGAACAGAGAGAAATGATGACTAGATTTTTCGATAAGGTGCGGCAGAAGGATATCAGGAGACGATGAAATGCAAAATGCTAGGAGGGTAAATAGAATAGAGAGAGAAGTAAAAAGACAGACAAGTACACATAGAGATACGAAATAGAAGCAGGAAAATATACAAAGAAATGAAGAAAGTAAAGCAGAGCAAGAGCGTAGATATAGATCAAGTGCTATTTAGACCATAAACTGACAAATTGTCACCATTTAAAAATAGCAAGAAGTCCATTAAAATAACAAGAAATCCCTAACACTTTAAGACTTACGCAAGCAACATTTACATACTAAAGCACCGATTCGTCTCCCTTTTAGA
>BNVZ01000256.1 GCA_025998475.1 Endomicrobiia bacterium
AAGACAAATCCGACATCGCGGCGCTGGCAGATACATATACATACAAAACTGCCACTTTATCAAGTATGAAAATGCACGACGCGTATGAAGATCAAATAATGGTTATTGAAAACGCCGTTCGCAAACTTTGTCAGCGGGATTTTTTCTTCAAAAATGTTCCCGGCCGGGCAACCATCAACACCGCCGCCGCTGGAACAAGATTTCATAACGAACGAACCGTTTTCAATAACCATTATTTGATCTTCATACGCGTCGTGCATTTTCATACTTGATAAAGTGGCAGTTTTGTATGTATATGTATCTGCCAGCGCCGCGATGTCGGATTTGTCTTGCGCAGGTATGGAATCTATCCTGTCAATCAAATCACTTACTGTCATTGCTTCCAAGGGAGCGATATTGGTTTCCCCCCTCAATTTTGCCGCCATAATAATTTTGCTTTTCAACAAATTTGCGTCAGTATCCGCCAAATCTTCCAAATCCTCTTCGGACATATTCAGCAGCGCCAAGTTTGCCAATGCTTTTTGTGCGATTGCAAATTTCTTGTCGACATCAGATGCCGTATTGCCGAGTGCCACGGCAGAACGCACCAATGGATTTGTTGGTATTCTGGTTGATTCATCAACTTCGTAAATGTCATTGCCAAGTTTTTGTGCGACATAATCTATAATCGCTGCCTTGTTGTCCACGGAAGTTTTTACACTTGTGACGGACGCGCGGATTTGGTCGTCCGTAAAACCACCACCGCACGCCGCACCGGTGCAAGGCGGATTTCCCGAATTGCCACCACCACCAGAACCGCCGCCGCACGCGGTCAATGCAATTGTTGCGCCAGTCAATAAAATTAAAGATTTTTTCATCTGTTCCCTTTTTGGTTTATTGCGATTCGTATCACTAAACGAACGATTATTTTTACACTTTTTGTGCGCGCAAAATCGCCCGTCTTGCAATCCGCCGTGTTGCTTGGCGTTGCTATAAAAAGTAATCAAAAACTTGCAAAATTATTAGGAATGTTATACTATAACAATAAATCGTTCGTTTAATTTTTACACCATAAAATAGTAAATCCCAGATAAATAATAAGAAAAGGATTTACAATGATAATTGCATACGAACGAATATCCAAGCACACGGAACACCTTGAAAAC
>BNVZ01000257.1 GCA_025998475.1 Endomicrobiia bacterium
TGTTTTGTCAAACGTCCCTTTCTTTACTCCCATTAATACTAAACCCATTCCATCTGACCCACATGCTTTCTTTTTCTGTTTCATAGTACTTCTTGTAGTTTTATATATTAGTTATGCAAGAGGTCTATTGTCTTAAGCTCGTGCGATAAAAAGGACGCTTCCCTTGTAAACAGAAGGTATGCTACTCAAGAAGAAAATAGAAGAAATAAAAGAAGCACAAAGAGCAAAAGAAAGAGAAGCCGAAGCACAACGTAGCTCGTCAAGCCCATCATCCGTTACACTAGGCAATTATGAAACTCTGAAGTTGTTATTTTATACTAGAGGCAAGAGTTATTGCTGCTATGTAACCAAGGACACCCACGAACAACAAATTGAACCCAAAAGTATTAAAAATCCATATCTTCATGATAACTTCTGGAGAACCGCCAACGCCTACAAATTACCATTTGATTCAGTTTATATAGAAGTCTAAGATAAGATGATGATGACAGTTTGAGTTTGACTCTGCAGGTGCTTGTGCGTAAACGTAAGGCATCATCGATGTTGTATGATTCTTGGATAGCGGAAGCAACATTCATAAAGTCAAAGCCAAATAACAACTTCAATGATGAATGGGTTCCAGATCCAGCTAAATTCCACTCATAAATACAAACAGCAGCTAAAACGGACGATATAACAACAACTCGGGGTAGTTCAAGCTATAATTAGCTACACTTCTACACAAATGAACCGTACTTTGAATTCTCTCGTGTTCGATATTTAGTGAAGGCAAATACGCAGCCCATATATCATCCCGATCATCTGCTAGTGTCTTCTTTTAAGGACTCATCTTCACCAAACAATCCTTTCAAACTATCGTATGCCTTATCTTCTGCGTACCTCTTCACAGCATTTAGTGTCGGTGAGAACTCTTGTATAAATTTTAATGCTGTATTGTCTTTCTGCTCTATCCGTCGTCTCTTTCTCTGTTTTGCCGCCCTCGTCATCTGCTCTCTTTCTGTATTAGACCTCTTGCATAACTAACATATAAAAGTACAATAGAAGTACTATGAAACAGAAAAAGAAGGCAGGCGTGTCAGATAGAATGGGTTTAGTATTAATGAGAGCAAAGAAAGCATTTGATAAAACAAAG
>BNVZ01000258.1 GCA_025998475.1 Endomicrobiia bacterium
TCGTCATTATCGTCATCTTCGTCCTCACCTTCATCCTCATCTTCTTCTTCACCTAGCTCATCATCTTCTTCATCCTTGTCATCACCTTCTTCGAATCCATCATCTTCTTCCTCGTCATCCTCTTCATCCTCTTCATCACCGTCGTCTTCCTCAACATCAGTGCAAGAAGAGCGGGTAGTGACAGAGGGAGATATGCCAGCAGAAGAGTCAGGGCTTGTCGCACCAAACTCAGCCCCAGTGGAAGGAGCAGTAGTAGAGCAAAGCCCAGAGCCAGACCAAGACAAAGAGATAGAGGAAGAAGCTGGGAAAGAACCAGATGCGGGAGGAGCGGAGCATGAACCAGCGGCAGCGCCAGCAGTAGCGCCAAGGGCAGCATCAACAGGGAAAGGTACACTGATGGAAAAGACAAATGATAACTCATCGTCTACTACTTCTTCTTCATCATCTTCTTCTTCTCCATCATCATCGTCTTCATCGTTTTTTAGTTCGTCTTCATCTTCATCATCTTTATCACCTTCTTCTTTTTCGTCGTCTTCATCTTCCTCGACATCTAGTTCTTCATCTTCATCGTCTTCTTCGTCTCCATCATCGTCTTCTTCGTCGTTTTCATCATTTTCTCCATCTTCTTCATCTTCATCTTCTTCACCGTTTTCTAGTTCATTTTTATCATCATCATCTTCATCTTCATATTCTTCGTCATCTAGTTCCTCTTCGTCCTCGTTATCATCATCTCCATCCTCGTCATTTTCTTCTTCTTCATCGTATTTCCATCTTTTTCATCGTCGTCTTCTTCGTCACCTAGTTCTTCATCTTCATCTTCTTCACCGTTTTCTAGTTCATTTTTATCATCATCATCATCTTCATATTCTTCGTCATCTAGTTCCTCTTCGTCCTCGTTATCATCCTCTCCATCCTCGTCATTTTCTTCTTCTTCATCGTCTTCCTCCGCTTCACCGTTTTTTAGTTCGTCTTCACCTTCTTCGTCTTCTTCATCTCCATCATCGTCATTTTCTTCGTCTTCATCGTCTTCCTCATCTTCATCGTTTTTTAGTTCATCTCCATCTTCTTCGTCATCATCATCATCTTCTTTGTCATCCTCTTCATCTGCATCGGCAG
>BNVZ01000259.1 GCA_025998475.1 Endomicrobiia bacterium
CCTATTGGTCAGATGATGCATGGTGGGCCATCTCGCCTGACATTTTCGATGAATTACCAAGTGGTGATTCACACTATATAGTCGTCTATGAGCCAAGGACTCAGTCAGATGATGGGATTGATGGTGATGAAGAGCTTAACGAACTAGATGATGACGGTGATGGTGATGAAGAGCTTAACGAACTATATGTTGGTGACGATGATGATGTTGATGATGGTGAAGAGCTTGATGAACTAAATGGTGCTGCTGCTGGTGCTGACGATGTTGATGCTGATTGCAATGAAGAGCTTGATGAACTAAATGGCGCTGACGATGATGATGATACTAATGGCAGTTGTGTTTGTGTCTGTATTTGAGGTTGTGGTGGGTGTAGTAGCTGTTGGTGTTGTGACGAGTCTGAATCTGAATCCACAACCCATATATTGAAACCATTATAGGCGCCGTCTTTTTTGAACACTAACTTACGTAC
The DNA here is from genome assembly GCA_025998475.1 of Endomicrobiia bacterium. GTDB lineage: Bacteria > Elusimicrobiota > Endomicrobiia > Endomicrobiales > Endomicrobiaceae > Endomicrobiellum. The sequence goes on from BNVZ01000259.1 coordinate 470, forward strand.
TATTGCTGCATTTTCAAGCACGCAAACAAAAATCCTATCTGACTGCTGAGTCATTGGCTTTCCGACTAACATATAACATGAACCAGTTCGTAGGATAATATTATTAATCGGGATAATCCATGACGCTGTACCTGAACCTTCATAATAGGGTAATTGAAACCTACGGGACTCCTCCTCTCCGACTTTATAGTAGCAGTCCTCTCCATTAATGCTAGTATACAATCTTATATCAGTACAGTTTTCTAGTGTAATGATGGATGGTGGCATTGGAGATGATGATGATGGTGATGGTGATGAAGATCTTGCCAAACTATATGTTGGTGACGATGATGATGGTGGTGATGAAGATCTTGCCGAACTATTAGTCATACCCTGAATGCTTTCGCTTTCATCCTCTTCTTCGCCTTCTTCTGATGAACTCAAACTACTTGAATTAACTGTTAAGCCTTCAGCCCGCTTTTTAGCTTTGTCAGCAAAGATTTTGGTTATTTTAGTGAGGACGTCGGCGATTTTAGAGGAGGTTTGGATATCGTCATTCAGCATCATCACCATATGGGTACTTTCGGTGTCGCTGGCGACGGCGCGGGCGGCGGCGTCGGCGTGGGTACTGACGAGGCCGGCTTCATCGGCGGTGACTTTT
>BNVZ01000260.1 GCA_025998475.1 Endomicrobiia bacterium
AGGAACACCAACACCAACAGGAACAGGAACACCAACACCAACAGGAACAGCAACAGAAGCAGGAACAGAAGCAGGAGCAGGAACAGAAACAGGAACAGAAGCAGGAACAGGAATAGGAACAACAACATCATCATCATCAACAACACCATCAGGATCACCATCATCTAGTTCATCAAGCTCTTCATCATCATCAGAGTCACCATCATCTGGTTCGTCAAGCTCTTCAGCGTCATCAACACCAGCTCAAGATTCGGACATTCAAGAACTCGTCAACGCCATCCCCGGACTTTCCCGCACTTTCCGCGATTACTACATCATGAAACTCTCTGACTTCGGCGACCTCTCTGTTGACGAGTGCACCCGTATGAACAAAATCTTCTCCTCACTCAACGACATCAAGAGATGCAAACAACTCATTGAATTCTTCAGCCAATGTAACGTCGCCCGAAAAAACATCATCAGTATCCTTTTGGATGACCCTTTTATCAACAACGACCCCGACCGCTTTGGCCTCATCGATATCTTAAATCCGAACAAAATCAGCGGCGAAACGATCAGAAAGTTCATCAGCATCCTCACTAATCTTACACCCGACATCCAAATCCGCGCGACCCTTATCTATGTCATTGATAACACCAAAGACTACTACGTGAGGAATGCTATCATCGACGCCATCTATGATCTCAATCTCGATACCCCTAGTACCCCCCCCCGCCCTCAGCGAGTATATCAAAGTCCTCTATGGCCTCTTATTTAACGGATACCTTAAGCAATTCAATGCCCTCATCAACTGCTTTCTTGACAACTTCACCATCACCGACGATTATAACACCCTCATCAACAATCTATTCATCCTTTCCCCGGAAGATTGCAGCAAATACATTGAGACAAATCTGAATGAAGAAATCGAAGTCATAGAAAAAGAAAAACAAAAAGAAAAAGAAAAGAGAGCAGAATAAACTATATGAAAGAATTCACCACATCTCTACGGGCTCATCAAAAAACTCCCCGAAAACACTGATGACGTGCTCACTCCATCGCCGCCATCACCGCCGATAAAATAGCCCAAATCTTGGCCGACAAAGCTAGAAAGTGAGCTAAAGAACT
>BNVZ01000261.1 GCA_025998475.1 Endomicrobiia bacterium
GGGGAAAATTAAAATGGCGAAAGAAAAATTTGACAGAAGTAAACCACACGTAAACGTAGGGACGATAGGACATGTGGACCACGGTAAGACGACGTTAACAGCGGCGATTACAAAGGTATTGGGAGATAAGGGGTTAGCGCAATACGTAACGTATGACCAGGTGGCAAAAGCATCGGAATCGCAAGGCAGAAGAGATGATTCCAAAATTGTGACAATAGCGGTAAGCCACGTGGAGTATTCAACAGAAAAAAGACATTATGCGCACATAGATTGTCCTGGTCATGCTGATTATGTAAAGAACATGATAACAGGAGCGGCGCAGATGGACGGAGCGATATTGGTGGTGAGTGCGTTAGACGGACCTATGCCCCAGACAAGAGAACATATATTGCTAGCAAGACAGGTAAACGTCCCGTCGATAGTGGTATTCTTGAATAAATGCGATGCAGTAGAAGATAAAGAATTATTGGATTTGGTAGAAATGGAAGTAAGAGACTTGTTGACCAAGTACAACTTTCCTGGTGACACAACGCCGATAATCAGAGGGAGTGCATTACAAGCGCTGGAAGGAAAACAAGAAGGAGTAGATTCAATTATAGCGTTGATGGATGCCGTAGATGAAACAATACCGCTTCCTACCAGAGACGTAGACAAACCATTTTTGATGAGTGTAGAAGATGTGTTTTCAATAACTGGAAGAGGAACAGTGGCTACCGGAAGAGTAGAAAAAGGAAGAGTAAAGGTAGGCGAGAACGTGGAAATCGTAGGAATTCGTGATACGAAAAAGTCAGTAGTAACCGGGATAGAAATGTTTAAAAAATTGCTTGATGAAGCCCAAGCAGGAGATAATATCGGGATGTTGTTGAGAGGAATAGAAAAAACGCAGGTAGAAAGAGGACAGGTGATAGCGATACCCGGGTCCATCAAGCCGCACAAGAAGTTCAAAGGACAAGTGTACATTTTAACAAAAGAAGAAGGTGGAAGACATACTCCATTTTTTGATGGGTATAGACCGCAGTTTTATTTTAGAACAACAGACGTAACGGGAATAGCGCATTTACCAGAAGGAGTGGAAATGGTAGTGCCTGGAGATAGC
>BNVZ01000262.1 GCA_025998475.1 Endomicrobiia bacterium
TCAGGCAGATCCAGTATACTTAGTGCTAGAACGTACTACTGATAAGGATGAGCCAGTCGGGGAAGACGGGAACGCTATCCACGGAAAACTTTCAGGAGATTATAATTGCGACACTTTGGAGAACGTTGAACATCTTATGCCGAAAGGGACCTACCCAATAATACTTACTGACAGCAAGTTCGGAAAACGCTGGCCGGAGATAGTTATTAGTGGACATACCGTCGTACGCATCCACGCGGGAAATAAGGCAAGTGAGTCGGAAGGTTGCATACTGCTAGGAGAGAAGGTGTGTGATGGCTATATTACCAGGTCTAAGCCACATGTGGATGAAGTTGTGAGATTGATTCGCAGAGATGCTGAAAATGGGAGAGGAAACACCTTTGAGATTCGCTGAAGACCAAAAGACATAGGTGACTCCAAAAATAAAGAGAGACTCTAGAAACTTGGAGTTAGCTGTGGATTATTTCGTTTTATGACAAAATGTTCTTGAAATAAAGTTAGCGGGTAAATACGAAAATATGCTGTGAGTATGGGTTTTTAGACAGACTCAAACACCTAGCATGTAATATGTTTACTGCGACAAACGCATGAAAGCTTTTTTTGACTTTTTAAGTGTTAGTGGTTGTACTAAACAGCACTATGTTTGAAAGATTCTTTTCGTGCGTTTGACGCGTGCATTTCTTTATAGCAAAGGATTTTGACGTCACATAGAACACTTGGCAGTAATATTAGGGGCTTTGCCATAGTCAAAAAGCCTAGAGATTTATGCCTATATACAAACGTTCATGTTTTGTTGGAATTTACTTAAATTAAGCGTTTGTTAGCATATATTTGAAAATTAAGATTTTAAACTGTTTTTAAATGCACAAATTTGGATTAGGATAACAAATCTTTAAAAAAAGAGCGGCAAGCTCATTTATCATGATGCTTGCCGCTCTTTTTAATTTAAACCCTTGGGTTGTATTTGTGAGAATAGATTTATGGTACTAAAGTTAGTTTTTTAGTAATATTTACATAAGTTATTTTGTAGTTTTATGTTTTTTTAGGATATGAAATTATCTGGTAATATTTACCTTTTAATAGTCGC
>BNVZ01000263.1 GCA_025998475.1 Endomicrobiia bacterium
GGTCCATGTATACCGCAGTTAGAGCCGATAGGGTCCGATTTCAGTATAGAAAGTTCATTAGTCTTGCAAAAGAAGAAAAAAGGTGTAAGAAAAAGAGCTTCAATGTCTGCTAAATAACATTAGCAGACATTGAAAAACTATAAAACAAAGCAGGTGGATTTACGCCAAAATAATCTAAAAAACTAAAGGGGTAACGAAAATGGATCAAGATACGGAAAAGATCATTAGCGGTGGACTACTTAAGTTTGTAAGATTTACGATAGGGGCATGTTGTTCATTCATAATACTATTCTTAATGTTAATCACAATTTACGCTTTTATGGATGGTTTTAGAAATGGCTTTACGCAATAGCTTTAGGTATGCTGTTGATGGACAATACTAGTCTTGATATTAAGTGCAATTTGGGCAATAATTTATCCAGATGGAACTAACGGACGAACAAAAACAATGGAAAACTTGAAAAAACTAAAGATTTATCTAGACACATCGGTGATAAGTCACCTTTGCGCATCTGACGCTCCTCAAGAAGATGACAGATACTATTAAACTTTGGGAAGATGTTGTTAATGATGTTTATGATATTTTAATATCTGATATTACAATGGCTGAAATATCTCGTTGCCCCGAGCTAAAGCGTTCTTTTATGCGCTCCACACTTGCAAATATCAAATATGAAGAAGTAAAACACAATATAGAATCAGAGAATTTATCTGAAAAGTATCTTAAAGGGTGTGGTTTGCCTTAAAAAAAGTAAGAATGATGCTAGTCATATAGCTTTTAGCTAGAGTAAATAATTGTAATGCTATTGTATCTTGGAATTTTAAGCATATTGTTAATTTAAGAGCAATAACAGCAGTTGACTCTGTAAATATCAAAGAAGGTTATTGAGCGCTTTGCATATTGTCGCCATCAATGTTATTAAAAGAGGAGGAAGAAAATGAAGGAGCTAAGGATTAGTCCAAATTTTACTGCCCCGAGGATATTCATAATTTAAGAGTTTACATCGGAGAAAAATACAGTTCTATGTCAAAAGAAGAAGCAGATAACGATTTCAATTTACACTATCAGGAAACA
>BNVZ01000264.1 GCA_025998475.1 Endomicrobiia bacterium
TCTTCTTTTGTCAGCTTTTTAGTGTTTGTTTGATCTCTTTTTTTAAAACCAGTGTGTTTGTATGTATTCTGCCTAAGGCCTCCTAAATTGTATCTGCCATGTATCTTATTGTCTTTCTTTGCATAAATACATGCCTACTAAAACAAACTAAAATCGTGCTCCTTGCCCTATCAATCGCTGTGCATATTACTTGCTTGCCTTTAATTTAACTACTACCAACGGTTATTGTATGTCTATTATTCTTTTCGCTAAACCACTTTTGATTTAACTACTATCAACGGTTATTGTATGTTTATTATTCTTTTCGCTTTCCCACTTTCGCTGTTTTTTTTAGGTCTTTGTGTCAATCTCTAGCATAATCACTGCTACTTCTACTTCTAGCGCTTTGTTTATCAATACCTATTCCCATCTAGTATATTCCCCACTACTCATTAATAATTCTTGTGCATACCCTATGGCTATATCCACAACTTTTGCTGACATTGTCTCCTACGATAATATGGCCGAATACTCTATCGTCCTACAGACACAACTTTCACTGACATTGCAACTGTCTCCTACGATAATTATGTCCTAATACCCTATGTCTATATCCACAACTTTTGCTGACATTGTCTCCTTGCGATAACTAGTTTTCCTTATCAATACCTATTCCCATCTAGTATATTCCCCACTACTCATTAATGCTTCTTGTGCATACCCTATGTCTATATCCACAACTTTTGCTGACATTGTAACTCTCTCTTGTGATAATATGTCCGAATGTTCTATCGTCCTATAGGCACAACTTTTGCTGATATTGTAGTTATCTCTTGTGACAATATGTTCGGGTATTGCCCTAAAGTATTCAAACATCATCTTTACAATATTCTCTGTACTCAATTTTCTCTTTGCTCACCTGTCTTCCTCCATTTCTTTTCTTTTCTTCTTGCTATCCTTTGTTTTATCAAATGCTTTCTTTACTCCCATTAATACTAAACCCATTCTATCTGACACGCCTGCTTTCTTTTTCTGTTTCATAGTACTTCTATTGTACTTTTATATGTTAGTTATTAAGA
>BNVZ01000265.1 GCA_025998475.1 Endomicrobiia bacterium
TTCAAGTAGGCAATCCATTTCTATGGGATAGGTATAGAGCTACTTTACGTGGATTTGCTGCTGATGCTGGTATTAATGATACTAGTAGAATGAATAACAGAGCCAATTTGGGGCAGTCGTCGGGGATAAAGTCGGGTAGTTGGGATGTATTTTCTGATAATACGGATTATAATGACATTACCGTGGGCAAACTGGGTAATATTCAAGTAGGCAATCCATTTCTATGGGATAGGTATAGAGCTACTTTACGTGGATTTGCTGCTAATGCTGGTATTAATGATACTAGTAGAATGAATAACAGAGCCAATTTGGGGCAGTCGACGGAGATTTTGAACCTAGGCTTTCAAACAAAATTACAATTACCCCCCTTGGGTTACTTGTCACACTTACTTCCTTTATTTCCTACTAAACTCAAAGTATTAGATTTTGATTTTTCATTGTCAGAGTTAGATTATGTGTTTAAATTTAAGCGCTCCTACTCACTTCTATCCAGTTCGTCAAAAGGCTCGTCAAATTCAGACATGGTAGCCATATCAGATTCAAAAAATATACCGTTGTGGCATAAAAGTCTCTTCTCGTGGTTAAGCGGGTTTTACAAACAAAACATCCCTATACATTCAAAAACAACATCCTCAATTACGAGGAGGAGTAATTTTCGTAATATTGGTTCTCCAACTAGAGGAGTACTTGCAACATTATCATCTACAACAAGATCAAGAGATAGAAGGTCATGCTCAAAAAAATCACCTACATCAATCCAATTGAGAAGCTCGTCAAGTCCGGGTGTTGACTGTCGCCCGATGACCCTAAATACTTCACGTCATATACCCCAACTTGATATTTTTGATAAAATTCGTTATGGTAATGTACTTTGTGCTCTTATGCGAGATCCCCGTTGTTGTAATTTATTCCACAATTGTGATAGAAATACTGATAATAATCAAACCCATAACATACAAACTGGTATTCTTCCTCGCAATAGTCATTTTGACTGCATTAATTCATCTCCCTTTAATGCTATTATGTCTTACATTGCTTTGCGTAATCTAGCAAACGTT
>BNVZ01000266.1 GCA_025998475.1 Endomicrobiia bacterium
CATAAGCAACCCTTGTGCTGAATGCAGAGGAGAAGGTACTGTAAAAAAGAGAAAAACTGTCAAAGTAAAAATTCCGATGGGAGTTGATGAAGGAACTTCTTTGAAAGTCTCAGGTTCAGGTAATGCGGGCGCTAACGGAGCCCCATCAGGTGATTTGTACGTTGTAGTTCATATGAAACAATCTGCGGGCTTTAGAAGGAACGGTAATGATGTATATACTGAAATTTCTGTTTCTTTTTCGCAAGCCGCAATAGGAATGGAATATGATGTTTCTGTTTTAGAAGGACATGTAAAGGTGAAAATTCCTGCCGGAACTCAACCCGGAACAACCTTAAGAGTACGAGAACAAGGTTTTCCTATCCTTGGCAGAAAGAACAGGGGAGATCTTTATGTTAAAATAAATATTTCTGTGCCCAAATCTATGAATGATGCGCAAAAACGCGCTCTTTTTGAATATTCGAAATCTATGGGTGAAATTCCAAGTGATGCTAAATATCAAAATGAAAGCTTTTTTAAGAAAATTTTTAGTTGACTGTAACAAAAGTTTTCGTGCGTTTGTCGTGCTGACACAATAACTAGGCAAACGAAAATAACATAAAAATGATAACATAACGAAAACATCATGAAGGCAAGTAATGGGGTATTATGAAAAAAATAAAGCTACAGGCAAAAAGGTAATGCAGCAGGGGGGGGTATTGTGAAAAAAGTAAAGCAACGATGAAACTAAGAGCAATGTCAAGCATGTTTGTTGCATTTAGTTTTGCTTTAAGTTCGTGCGATAAAAAGAACGCTTTCCTTGTAAACGGAAGGACAGCTACTCCAGAGAAAGTAGAAGAAATAAAAGAAGCGCAAAGAGCAAGAGAAAAAGAGACGGAGCTTGCAGCAGCAGATTATGTTCGGAAATTTCTGGCAGATCATGGCGGGAAGGAGTGGCTAAGGTCTAAGGATGGCGGGTGGAAGTGGCTGAACTTGCTTGACGGGTGGAGATGGCTGAAATCGCTTGACGGAAAGGCATGGCTAAGGTCTAAGGATGGCGGATGGGAGTGGTTGAG
>BNVZ01000267.1 GCA_025998475.1 Endomicrobiia bacterium
ATGTAAAAATATGTTACAACTCTCTACATATACAAATAAATCTATGTTTTATGTTATAATAGCGTAATAAATTAAATAGCAAGAGGTGAGAAAATTATGAAACTAAAAACCATACTTGGGATTTTTTTTGTATTTTGCTTTATTGTATTTGTGCAGGCATTGGAAAAAGACAATCCTACACCATATGAAAAAAATATCAAAACTACTCCTAATGTTAATAAATCATCAGATTTGTCACAGACACAAACACCAAAGGCTACTGGCAAAAAACATTTAAGAAAAGCACCAAAGCCCGGAACTATTGTAAACGAAACAATAGACAAGGAGACAGGAGCTATTATATTAGAGCTTAGTAACGGTGCAAGAGTTATATTGAAGAATACTGCAAGAGATGACAATCTTCAATCTGATCGAGTTATTTTGAGAGGCCTTGCTAAAGGTGGGACAATGGCGGTTACCAATAAGGATGATATCCCGTCAGCAAGGTTTGTTTCAAAAATCCTTGGAAACTGGTTATATACCCATGAAAGTCCTACATATAAAGATGTGTCATTTAGTGTTAGTATTGATGCTTTTGAACGTTGCGTCATTGGCTCTTCGTCAGTTGAATATATCAAAGCATTATTTGAGCTTATCTATCAAAAATTTTGTAGGCAAGACTTCGATTCGGCCAATATTAAAAACTTAATTGTTTCCTGCAAAAAAGCATTCCATCAAGAATCTGATCCTTCCATAATGATCAATAAAATTCTTTATAATAACCCTCATTTTTACACCGATGATTCAAATAACTATTCACACTTTGATTTTTTAATACCCATTTGGGATACTCCTCTTATATATTTTGAAATGTCAGATTATTCTAAAATAACCCCAAAACGCATGCTTAAGTTTTTAAAAAAATGCTTTAATCCAGCTGATTTTATATTTGTTTTTGTTGGCGACATTAATATTGAAACATTCAAAACATATATTAAAAATTATATCGCCTCTATTCCTAGATCACAAACACTTACTAATCAAAAATTTACACGCCCTAAACCTTCAA
>BNVZ01000268.1 GCA_025998475.1 Endomicrobiia bacterium
TATCGAGGATACAAAGGAAGAAACAAGAGATGGAGAGCGGTGGAGAAAGATAAAGGAGAAGTAGAGGCATGCGAGGAGAGGAATACAAAAAGAACAGCCAAAGTTGTAAAGAGACAAACAAATACACGCAGAAATAGTGAATAGACAGATAGATTACGGAGAAATGAAGAAAGTAAAGCAGAGCAAGAGCGTAGATATAGATCAAGTGCTATTTAGACCATCAAACTGACAAATTGTCACCATTTAAAAATAGCAAGAAGTCCATTAAAATAACAAGAAATCCCTAGCATCTTTAAGATTTGAACAAGCAACATTTACATACTAAAGCATCGATTCGTCTCCCTTTTAGACGTGGATGGCATCACTGGTGTTAGAGTAAATGTGGACGGCGACCATGAGCTCATCATAGGAGTTCGATAGTTTCCAAAGAATTTTCACCTACTTAAATACAATATGTAACAATCAGGTGTTTAACCCACCAAATAAATAGAGCAATATAGAATAAATAGCACGAAAAGAGCAAGGCAATGATAATAGTGATGGCGTGTAACTTAACTTAATGTAGTTATAGCAAAACCAGTTAAAATTGCACCATCTTGCAGCTTAAGGAGTGGAGTATACTTCTTCACACATTTTCCTGTTCTTTATGATATAATTAAAGCGTGACCACATAGAAAGCATAGGAGGAAAGAACGATGAAAAGAACAACAGGGTTAATAACGATAATAGTAGGATTGATAATAAGTTCCTGCGATAAAAAGAATGCTGTACTTGTAAACAGAAGGACTGCTACTCCAGAGAAAGTAGAAGAAATAAACGAAGCAGAAAGAACAAAAGCAGAAGTAATCAAAGAAGCACAAAGAGCAAAAACAAAAGCACAAGAAGAGGCAAAACAAGAAGAAAAAGATGAAACGCAAACAACAAAAGCAAAAGAAGAAGAAAAATTAGCAGTAACACCGCTCGAATCAGAGCAAGTATCAAAACAAGAAAAAGTGCAAGACCCAGTGGCTGATCCAATACCAGAACCAACAAAAATGAAAG
>BNVZ01000269.1 GCA_025998475.1 Endomicrobiia bacterium
AAGCGAGGATGTCGTATCAAAAAGTTATATCTTTGGCAATTTTATCAAACGGTAGCTTCAATTTGCTAGCACAACAGTAGGATTACAATAGACCTCTTGCACAACTTGAGTATTAAATTTTAGAATTATAAATACCTGAAACCTGAGTTAAATCGCAGCCCAAAGCTTCTTTTGCGATATATATCTATTCAACGCGACAATTCCAGTACTCGTCTAAAGCTGGATCTAAAGCATGCAGCAATATAGGAATCTCATTAATATATAACCATTCTTGTGGGTTTTCACATTCCTCATGAGACTCCCGTGAACCCCTGAGTTGATCGGCAAGTATAGTTCGTAATTCTTGATTTGACTTTTTCCATAAGTTTTTATCAACAATGCCACGTTGTCCCGCATGATGTAATAATCTTACTACAGCATACAAAGCACAATCTCCGGGAACATATGTATCGCTGGGTGATTTGTACCAAAAATGATTTTCCCCGTTGCGAACTATAGGAAGTATAACAGGACCATATGTTTCTTTTGCTATTGCTTTTCTATAGGCCTTTTCGTCTTCCAGGTTTTTTTTCGTGCTTCTTCCAGTACTTTTAACTCTTTTTTCAATTTTTCCAGCAGCTTTCCCCGCGTTTTTTCTCTGCTCTTCTTGTGCTTTTTCCAACCTCTTTTTTTCTGCTTCTGCTCTTTCTTCTTCCAGCGTTTTTCTCTGCTCTTTTTCCCGTGATTCTTCCTCTTCTAGCCACACCTTATCCTGCTCTTCCAGCTCTTTTTCCCGTACTTCTTCCAGTACTTTTAACTCTTTTTTCAGTTTTTCCAGCGCTTCTTCCCGCACTTCTACCCACTCTTTTTCCCGCTTTTCCAGCTCTAGTTTCAGTACTTCCAGCAGCGCTTCTAAGCACTCTTTTTCCCGCACTACTCCCCGCTTTTTTCGCCGCGCATCATCTAGCGCATTCCACGCTTTATCCCGTGCTTCACACGCTTCCCGTGTTTTTTCCAGCAATTTTTTCTCCGCTGCCCGCGCTTCGTCCTCCGCTCTA
>BNVZ01000270.1 GCA_025998475.1 Endomicrobiia bacterium
CTGCTATTCTTAATCTTTCTTTTTCTTGTGCTTCTGCTTTTTCTTTTTCTTGTTTTGCCTCTTCTTGTGCTTTTGCTTTTGCTCTTTGTGCTTCTTTGATTACTTCTGCTTTTGTTCTTTCTGCTTCGTTTATTTCTTCTACTTTCTCTGGAGTAGCAGTCCTTCTGTTTACAAGTACAGCATTCTTTTTATCGCAGGAGCTTATTATCAATCCTACTATTATCGTTATTAACCCTGTTGTTTTTTTCATCGTTCTTTCCTCCTTTGCTCTCTATGTGGTCACGTTCTAAATTATATCATAAAGAACAGGAAAATGTGTGAAGAAGTATACTCCACTCCTTAAGCTGCAAGATGGTGCAATTTTAACTGGTTTTGCTATAACTACATTAAGTTAAGTTACACGCTATCACTATTATCATTGCCTTGCTCTCTCTTGTGCGCCATATCATTCTATATCGATCTAACCGATGGCGCACAACAAGAAAGTTTTTTATTTTAGTCTTTTAGTCATCAGTAATCCTCGTCTTCTTCTTGGAGTCTACTAATAGGCTTTCCATCCCGTGTCACAGTAACAAAATGTTTAGGTTTCCCAGCATTTAGCTCTTGTATTGTCCGCTCCTGCTCAGCAGCTTCTTTTTTCATCTTCTCTGTTTCTCCCGTTGCCTTGGCTAAAGCAGCTCTTAACTTTTCGTTTTCTCTCTCTAATCTCTCAACTTTTTCCTTGCCTTGAGCTCCACGCTCATCTTTGCTAAGAGATTCTTTTTCCTTTTCTTTTTCCTTACCTTGAGCTCCACTTCCACCAGCGCTACCTGCACCACATCCACCTGTAGGAGCTTTTTTCCCAGCCAACTCTTCTCCTTCCATTTCATCGGTCTGAGTTGACCCATCTGCGCTAGCTGCACCACATCCACCTGCAGAAGCTTTTTGCTCCTTCAACTTTTGATTCTCTTCCTTTAGTCTTTCATTTTCTTCCTGTGCCTTATCTGCTTCTTTCTTTACACGAGCAACCCGAGTTTGTTCCTTAGCTCTGGTAT
>BNVZ01000271.1 GCA_025998475.1 Endomicrobiia bacterium
CAAAAAATTTTCTCCTTCGTTTCTCCTTGTACTTTCGTTGTTGTTCTATGTCTATGCTTATTACCTTCATTAGCTCTAGCAACATAATTTCGTTATATGGAGAATGATGTGCATACTGCCAAAAAATTTCAGCTAAAGGCAACATCGGCATATTCCATGGTTTGAAATCACTGGAATAGTGCAATATGTATGGATTTTTGCGTGCTTCCATATACTCAGTATAAAATTTTGCGGGCAAAGATTGATAGAGCGGATGGTCTTCATAAAAAAATACGCAATGCCATTCGACATTCCAATTTACAGGTAAATATTTTATACTTCCTTTACAGACAAAATTAAGCACGTCTTGATCGTTATTGTAGGGATTTGGATTCTTTGCAAGAAAGTCAAAGCTTTTCTCGAAAAAGCTTTCTTTTTGAGCTAACGTAATATTGAATAGGATGACTCCTGCTTGGATATAATCATATGGACTAACTTCTAGAGTTTCGCGCGCGTATTTATTTATAAAATCCGACAATCTATGCTTTTTGTATGCGATGCGAATATATTCTATATCATGTACGGCGCCTATGATGTTATTTCCTATATCCTGTGCATACAGCTCTGATATGTCGCGAGTTACAATTATATCACTATCCATGTACAAGATCTTATCATAATTTTTAAATATCTTCGGTATCCATAAGCGATGATACGTTCCACCCTTGGAAAAGCGTGAACTATTACATATAAGGCTTTTATCAACATCAGTATTAGCTAAGAAATAGTTCATATCGATAAATCTTATGGAAAGAATTACAGGGCTATATCTTTATTATCTCTCTAAACAAGACAAGATCAAACACCATTATTTGCCGATAAGCTTTATAAAGCAGCCAGAGATAGTTTTAAATCCCAAACCAGCATTTGAAATAAATAATATTCCCTTAGTTTTTGTGTCGGATACGGATTATTCAAAAATTGCTGCTATAGCAATACAATCTATAATTGAAAATTCAAGTAGGGCTAATAATTATGACATTTTTATTG
>BNVZ01000272.1 GCA_025998475.1 Endomicrobiia bacterium
CCATTCTGGTATTGCGGTAGCATTGGCTGCTGATTGTTCCACAATGGTTGTTGTGGTTGTAGTTGTTGACCACCCTGCCGTTGCGTCGGTTGGTAATTTATCGTCGTCTGCGGACCAAAATCAAAATGGGCTCTATTGGCGGCGGCAGAACCTGCCCTTGTTGTTGTTGTAGTAGTTGTGGCTGATATTGTTGTGGTTGTTGTTGATATTGTTGCTGGTTTTGTTGTTGTAGTTGTGGTTGACCCATCGGATTACCATGTAATTGTGGCGCTTGCGGGTGCGGACCCGGAGCAATCCAGTATTGACCACCACCACGGTTTACACCTGCGTTGTTCGTCACAATATTATACTGTGCATTGTCGTACAGCAGTTGAATCGGCAACAACGGCTGATGCTGATGGTACTGCTGACCATTCTGGTGGATTTGCAGTGACATTGGCTGTATTAGCTTTTGAAGCGAATCATCACCATTGTTGTGGTAGTTGTTGTTCGTGCCCATCCTACCCCACTCCATTATGCCCGGACCTGCACCTGCATTTGAACTCGAACTGCTTGAGCTTGAAGATGAGCTTGAACTCGAACTACTTGAGCTTGAACTGCTTGAGCTTGAACTCGAGCTTGAACTACTCGATGTTGTTGATGGTGATAGCGATGGTGATACTAATGGCAGTTGTGTTTGTGTCTGTATTTGAGGTTGTGGTGGGTGTAGTAACTGTGGTTGTGCCTGTGTTTGTGACTGTGATTTTGATTTTGGTATTGGTGGTGGTAGATTTATCGGGTGTTGTTGGTGTTGCCGTGGTTGGTTGTTGGTGTTGCCGTTGTTGGTAGTTGGTGTGGTTGGTTGACCCACAACATCATGCTGACTATCCATACCTGCACCTGCATCTGAACTCGAACTGCTTGAGCTTGAACTCGAGCTACTTGAGCTTGAACTTGAACTGTCCGATGAAGGACTACTTGAGCTTGAAGATGAGCTTGAACTCGAGCTACTTGAGCTTGAAGATAAATAACTTAAGATAAAAATGCGA
>BNVZ01000273.1 GCA_025998475.1 Endomicrobiia bacterium
AGAATAGAAGAATAAGTCAAATGAAAAAAGCAGAGGAGCGAAAGAAGGTATTATTGGCTGAGTATTTGGCTATACATCCTGATTCATATTATTCTGGAGATCCGATAATGGCACAGGAGAAAGCTGATTGTTTGTACAAGTGGGAACAGGAGGACAAACGGGAGGCCAAGGAGAAAGAGATAGAGGAAGAGTTGAGTGAGAGAAAGGCCGAGGAGAGAGATAGAGAGCACGAGGAAAAAATAGAGAGAGCGCGGAAAGAGGTGAGGAGAGAGCTGAAGAAAGAATTTAAGAAGAAAGATGCAGCGATGAAACGTAGGATAAAGAAATATGTTTTTTGGCGCGGGTTGGAACAGGAGATAGATCAGATTAGTTCATCTATACCATGTAGTATCGAGGATACAAAGGAAGAAACAAGAGATGGAGAGCGGTGGAGAAAGATAAAGGAGAAGTAGAGGCATGCGAGGAGAGGAATACAAAAAGAACAGCCAAAGTTGTAAAGAGACAAACAAATACACATAGAGATACGAAATAGAAGCAGGCAAATATACAAAGAAATAAAGAAAGTAAAGCAGAGCAAGAGCGTAGATATAGATCAAGTGCTATTTAGACCATCAAACTAACAAATTGTCATCATTTAAAAATAGTAAGAAGTCCATTAAAATAACAAGAAAACCCTAGCATCTTTAAGACTTACACAAGCAACATTAGACCTCTTGCATAACTAATATATAAAAGTACAATAGAAGTACTATGAAACAGAAAAAGAAAGCGTGCGGGTCGGGTGGAATGGGTTTAGGCGATTAATGGGAGTAAAGAAAGGGACGTTTGACAAAACAGTGAGGATAGCAAGGAGTAAGAAAAGAAAAAGGGAGAGTGGGTGAGCAAAGAGAAAATTGAGTATAGTAAAGATGGTAAAGATGATGTTTGAGTGCTTTAGGGCAATATAGGACGTATTATCTGATTGAGACAGTTACAATGTCAGCAAGAGTTGTGGATATAGACATAGAGTA